>JBFMBH010000004.1 GCA_040755095.1 Thermodesulfobacteriota bacterium | reverse complement strand
CAGGCCGGCCAGGGCGCCGGCTGGCACCAGGAGGGCCAGGGCCAGGAGGCTGCCGCCAGTCATACCGGTGGCCAGGGCCGCCACCGGCATGGCCACCGCCCCGGCGCCGGCGGCGAGCAGCCGGGAGATGCCGCCGATGATGGCGAGGCCAAAGAGGAGCACCAGGAGAACGGAAAGCGGGTTGACCCGGTCTTCCGCCTGGGCGTCCTTGCCGGAGCCGGGCTCGGCAACAAAGACGCCGTGGCTGGCGGCGATGATGGCCTCGACCCCGGCGGTCAGGCCCTCCTCGAAGCGGCCCTCCCTGAAGAGCGGCCGGATCACCTGATCGGCGATACGCCCGGCCAGAAGATCGGTGATCACCGGCTCCAGGCCCCGGCCCACTTCGATCCGGATCTTGCGCTCCTTCTTGGCCACCAGCAGCAGCACGCCGTTGTCCTTGCCCTTCTGGCCGATCTGCCAGCGGCCGGCGACCCGGATGCCGAAGTCCTCGACCGTTTCCTCTTCCAGGGTCTCGACAGTGAGCACCGCGATCTCGGTGGATTCCTGGGCCCGGAAGGCGGCCAGCCGGGCCGCCAGCTGCGCCTGGGCCTCCGGCGACAGCAGACCGGCCAGATCGGTGACCAGGCCCTGGGGCTCCGGCACCGGCAGGGCCAGGGCCCAGCAGGGCAGCAGGAGGAGGGCCAGGGCCAGCAGGCGGCGCAGGGCGCGGGGGCAGGCGGCCATGAGATCAGAACTTCACCGCCGGCGCCTGCGCAGCCCCCTCGTCGGCCTTGAAGGGCTCCCGCCGGGGCAGGTTGAGGAGCAGGCGGTTGGTGAGGCTGTTGGGGAAGCTGCGGATCGAGGTGTTGAAGACCCGCACCGCTTCGTTGTACCGGGTGCGGGCCACATTGATGCGGTTCTCCGTCCCCTCCAGCTGGTGCTGCAGGTCCCGGAAGCTCTGGTTGGCCTTGAGATCCGGGTAGCGCTCCACCACCACCAGAAGCCGGGAGAGGGCGGAGGTCAGCTGGCCTTGCGCCGCCTGGAACGAGGCAAAGGCCCCCGGGTCGCCGGCGCCTTCGGCCCCCAGGCGCAGCTGCCCGACCTTGGCCCGGGCCTCGGTGATGGCCGTCAGCGTCTCCTGCTCGTGGCTGGCGTACGCCTTGACCGTTTCCACCAGGTTGGGGATGAGGTCCAGGCGGCGCTGGTAGGCGGCCTCCACATCCCCCCAGGCGGCGATCACCGCCTCGTCGTTGGCCTGGATGGTGTTGTAGCCGCAGCCGGCCAGAAGGGAGGTGGTGGCGGCGAGGACAACGAGGAGAAAGGAGCGGACCGGACGCATGGCGGGTGGTCTCCGGAAAGGGGTGATGGGGAGTCGTCAAGCCTATCGCTGCCGCGGCAGCTGTCAAGTCCGAGTGGCGTGGCCTCCGGCCGGATATTCGACAAACAGACGCCCAGACTGCAGGGCGACGCCGGTCACCGGAGTGGTCCGGCCAACGGCCTGTGCCGGCGTCGGGCGTGGATCCGCCTCCCGTAGGGGCGAGGCATGCCTCGCCCATGCGGCGTTGCGCCTGGTCGAATATCCCGGCCTTCCGGCTGCGCCGTTGACAAGGGAAGGCAGCTCGACTACTTTTTGGGATCCTCCTCCCCGCGGCGCGGGCGAAGCCGCGGCGGCATCTTCTCCGGCGCTCGCGGCCCCGGCCCCGGACGCAACCGCCAACACGCCAGCGGCCCCCGGATCTTGAACGTGCTCGATCGTATCACCGACAGCCTGCGCAAGTCCATCCTTGCCAAAGAAGAGCTGGTGGCCGGCCAGGCCGATCGGATCGTCACCCTGGTCCAGTGGGGGGTGGCCACCCTGGCCGCAGGCGGCAAGATCCTCTTCATGGGCAACGGCGGCAGCGCTGCTGATGCCCAGCACCTGGCCGCGGAATTCGTCAACCGCTTCCTCCTGGCCCGGCCGCCTCTGGCCGCCCTGGCCCTCACCACCGACAGCTCGGTTCTGACCAGCATCGGCAACGATTTCGGCTTCGAGCAGGTGTTTGCCAAGCAGATCCAGGCCCTGGGCCGGCCCGGGGATCTGGCCATCGCCATCTCCACCTCCGGCGGCTCGGCCAACGTCCTCCTGGCCCTGCAGGTGGCCAGGGGGATGGGGCTGCGCACCGTGGCCTGGGCCGGCGGTGACGGCGGTGCCGTGGCTGCGGCGGCGGACCTGGCCCTGGTGGTGCCCAGCCGCCAGACCCCCCATATCCAGGAGACGCACGCCTGGCTGGGCCATCTCTTCTGCCAGCTGGTGGAAGAAGAGCTCTTCTGCGGCCCGGCGGCGGGCCGGCCGGCATGAAGACACCAGAAGGTCCGCGCCCGCCGGCCCGGGGACCGGTCGCGCCCCTGGACCTGTCCGGGCTAGCCACCTACTCGCTTGCGGAGCGGCCCAGCAAGGTCTCGGTGGAGGCCTTCGCCCGGCCGGTGACCCCGGGCGGCAGCTTGGGCGCCTTTCTGGCCAGTCTGCCGGATATCCTGCTGGGCCGCGATTTCCGGGTCCTGGCCGGCCGGCTGGCCGATGTCTGCCGCCGGGGCAAGCCGCTGGTCATCGGTCTGGGCGCCCATGTCATCAAGGTGGGGCTGTCGCCTTTGCTCATCGACCTCATGGAGCGGGGACTGGTGGCCGGCCTGGCCATGAACGGCGCCGGCATCGTCCATGACTCCGAGCTGGCCATGGTGGGCCGCACCTCGGAGGAGGTGGACGAGGTCATCGGCTCCGGCGCCTTCGGGGCGGCCCGGGAGACCGGTCTCATCGTCAACGAAGGCGCCCGGCGGGCGGCGGCCGCCGGCATCGGCCTGGGGGCCGGGCTGGGCGCCCTGCTCCTGGAACGGGATTTTCCGTTCAACCACCTGAGCCTGGTGGCCACCGCTGCCCGTCTGGGGGTGCCGCTCACCGTGCATGTGGCCCTGGGCACCGACATCGTCCATATCCATCCCAGTGCCGACGGCGCGGCCATCGGCCAGGCCAGCCTGCACGACTTCCGGGTCTTTGCCGGCCTGGTGGCCGGCCTGGACGGCGGCGCCTACCTCAATATCGGCTCGGCGGTGCTGCTGCCGGAGGTCTTCCTCAAGGCCCTCACCGCAGCCCGCAACCTGGGCCATCCGGTGGCCGCGATCACCTGTGTCAACATGGATTTCATCCGCCAGTACCGGCCGCTGACCAACGTGGTCCATCGGCCGACCAGAGAGGGCGGCCAGGGCTTTCACCTCACCGGCCATCACGAGATCATGGTGCCGCTCCTGGTGGCCGCCCTGCTGGAAGCCCTGGCGGCAAGGCCTGCCGCCACCGGCTGAGCCCTGCTGCGTCCTTTGTCCTTTGCTTTGGGAGAAGCCAACCGTCATGCCCCTGTTCGATTTCGTCTGCAACGCCTGCAAGAAGCCCTTCGAGACCCTGGTTCTGGGCAGCGAGCGGCCGGTATGCCCGGCCTGCGGCAGCTCGGATCTCGCCAAGCAGATGTCCACCTTCGCCTTCCGCTCCCAGGGGCCGGGCGGCGAGGTGACCAGCGGGGCCAGCAAGTGCGGCGGCTGCGCCGGCGGCTCCTGCCACTCCTGCCACTAGGCGCCGGATCTGCCCGCTGGCCGGGCAGGGCCGGCATTCGGTGACGTTTCCTAGCCTGCGCGGCCTGCCGCGCACCGGTGAGCAACCATGAGCACCCGTATCCGCATCGGCACCCGAGGCAGCCTTCTGGCCTGGACCCAGAGCAGCTGGGTCAAGGCCCAGATCGAGACCCGGTTCCCGGACCTGACCGTGGAGCTGGTCAAGATCGTCACCAAGGGGGACAAGATCCAGGACGTTCCCCTGGCGATGGTGGGCGGCAAGGGGCTGTTTGTCAAAGAGATCGAGGACGCCCTTGTCCGGGGCGAGGTGGATCTGGCGGTGCACAGCATGAAGGACGTGCCCACCGTGCTGCCGGCCGAGCTGCACCTGGGGGTGGTCACCCAGCGGGAAGACCCCCGGGACGTCTTTGTGGCCAGCCGCTGTCAGTCCCTGGCCGAGCTGCCGGCCGGGGCCCGGGTGGGCACCAGCAGCCTGCGGCGCCGCGCCCAGCTCGTGCATCTGCGGCCGGATCTTACGGTCGAAAACCTGCGGGGCAACCTGGACACCCGGCTGAGAAAGCTGGCCGAGGGCGCCTTTGACGCGGTGGTGGTGGCTGCGGCCGGGCTGCGGCGCCTGGGGATGATCGACCGGGCCACCGCCTTCTTCTCGCCGGTCGAGATGCTGCCCGCCATCGGCCAGGGCGCCCTGGGCCTGGAGCTGCGGCGGGCGGATGACTGGCTCTTGTCCCGGCTCGGCTTCCTCAACCACGAGGAGACGGCGGTGGCGGTCCGGGCGGAGCGGGCCTTCCTGGCCCGGCTGGAGGGTGGCTGCCAGGTGCCCATCGGCGCCCACGGCGAGGTGGCGGCCGGCCAGGTCACCCTCACCGGCCTGGTGGCGGCGGTGGACGGCAGCCGGCTGGTGAAGCGCGCCCGCACCGCGCCGGCCGCCGAGGCCGAAGCCCTGGGCTGGGATCTCGCCGGCGAGATCCTGGACGCCGGCGGCCGGGAGATCCTGGAGGCGGTCTACGGCCGCAGCATGGAGGGGGCATGAGCACGGGCAAGGTTTATCTGGTGGGCGCCGGTCCCGGGGATCCGGAGCTGATCACCGTCAAGGGTCTTCGGTTTCTGGCGCAGGCCGAGGTGGTGGTCTACGACTACCTGGCCAACGAGGAGCTTCTGGCCCACGCCCCCCAGGGCGCGGAGCGGATCTACGTGGGCAAGCGGGGCGGGGTCCACCACGCCTGCTCCCAGGAGGAGATCAACGCCATCCTGGTGGACAAGGCGGCGGCCGGCCGGCAGGTGGTACGGCTCAAAGGCGGCGATCCCTTCATCTTCGGCCGCGGCGGCGAGGAGATCGAGGCCCTGGTGGCCGCCGGCATCCCCTTCGAGGTGGTGCCTGGGGTGACAGCGGCAGTGGCCGCGGCCACCTATGCCGGCATCCCCATCACCCACCGGGGCTGCACCTCCACCGTGGCCTTTGTCACCGGCCATGAGGATCCCACCAAGCCGGACAGCCAGATCGCCTGGGACAAGCTGGCCACCGGCATCGGCACCCTGGTGTTCTTCATGGGCATCAAGAACCTGTCCTCGATCATGGCCCGCCTGGAGGCCAACGGCCGGGATCCGGCGACGCCGGTGGCGGTGGTGCGCTGGGCCTCCACCCCGGAGCAGCAGACCGTGGTGGGCACGATCCGGGATATCAGCGACCGGGTGCGGGAAGCAGGCCTGCGGCCGCCGGCCATCATCGTGGTCGGCGAGGTGGTGAGCCTCAGGGATCGGATCAACTGGTTCGAGCGGCGGCCGCTGTTCGGCAAGCGGATCGCCGTCACCCGCAGCCGGGCCCAGGCCAGCGAGCTCGTGCGGCAGCTGGAGGAGCTGGGGGCCAGCTGTTTTGCCTGCCCCACCATCGAGATGCGGCCGCCGGCCAGCTGGCAGGAGCTGGACACCGAGCTGGATCAGGTGTCCTCGTACGACTGGCTGGTCTTCACCAGCGCCAACGGGGTCGAGCTCTTCATGAGCCGGCTCCTGGAGCGGGGGCAGGACGTGCGGTCCCTGGCCGGTCCCCGGATTGCGGCGGTGGGGGAGAAGACCGGCCAGGCCCTGGCGCAACGGGGCCTGCGGCCGGATCTCATTCCCGAGGTCTTCCAGGGGGAGGGGTTGGTGGCGAGCTTTGTGGGGCAGGGGATTGCCGGCCAGCGCTTCCTCATCCCCCGGGCCCAGGAGGCGCGGGAGGTGCTGCCGGAGGCCCTGGTGGCGGCCGGCGCCCAGGTGCGGCTGGTGCCGGTCTACCGGAACGTGCGGCCCCAGGGCCAGGAGGAGGAGCTGCGGCGGCGGCTGGCCGGCAAGCAGATCGATCTGGTGACCTTCACCTCCTCCTCCACGGTGCGCAACTTTCTCGCCATGCTGCAGCCGGCCGGCCCGGACGAGCTGGCCCAGCTCATGGCCGGGGTGCAGGTGGCTTCCATCGGGCCGGTCACCAGTGCCACCGCCCGCCAGGCCGGCCTGCCGGTGCACATCGAGCCGCCGCAGGCCACCATCGAGGCGCTGGTGGCCTGCATCGTGCGCCACCAGCTGGGGGAGGACAGCGGCGGCTGAGCTGCCCCGGCAGAGCCCCGGCCTGGGGTGAGGAGGGGGCGCCGGCGACGCCGGTCAGCCGGACAACGCGTGGCTGGTGATGAACTGGTCCAGGTCGGTCTCCTGCTCGGCGGACAGGGAGCCGAAGGCAACCCCGCAGCGACGGGTGATCACGCTGTGGACCAGGGCGCTGGCGTTGGGGCTCTTCTCGTCATAGACGATCCGGCAGGGGAAGTCCTGCAGGCAGAACCCCTCGGCAAGCCGCATCACCTCCAGCCGCAACGGCCCGGTCGGCCGTTCCGGCCCTGCCTCCTCGAACTCCACATATTCGAACCCCACCCCACCCCGGCTGACGTCCTTGAGCTGGCCAAGGCGTCCGAAATAGGGCTCCAGAACGGCAAAGGCCAGATCGCGCACCGGAAAGCGCTGGAAGCGCCGCTTCTCGGCTCCACCTTCGTCGTGGCTCATGGCTGGTCTCCGTAGCTGGGTCATTTCATGTCGGCCTCGCTGCCGCTCTTCAGCGAAGACCTACCGTTGGACTGGGATACACCTGGCATCCGGCAGCGCCAGAACCGGCTGGTCATCTTATGCCACAAGGCAGGGCCGGGGTCAAACGAAAAATCGGACTGACGGCAGCGGGTCGCTGCGGGTCCTGTCAGTCACCCCTTTGACCCCACCGGGCCATCCATGCTAGAAGGGAAGAGGCCGGCGGCCGGCGCCGGGACGACGTGGCGACAAGGAGGATGCGGGAATGGACGCGAAGCGATGGCGGCAGGCGGTGACGGGGTTGGGTCTGGCCCTTCTGGTGGCAGCCCCTGGCAGGGCCTGGGCGGCGGCCGAGGTGCACAGCCGGGCCATGAGCACCCCCTTCACCAGCCCCAAGGCGGTCACCGAGAAGTGTCTGGAGTGCCACAAGACGGTGGCCACCGAGCTGATGCGCACCAGCCACTGGCGCTGGCTCGGGCTGCAAAGCCTGCCGGGGCAGGGGGCGGTGGATTTTGGCAAGAAGGTGGCGGTGAGCAGCCTGTGTCTGGCCATCCCCTCCAACTGGGGCGCCTGCGCCGCCTGCCATCCCAGCTACGGCTGGACCGACGGCCGCTTCGCCTTTGATCAGCCCTCCGCCGTCGACTGCCTGATCTGCCACGACGACACCGGCACCTACCGCAAGGGCATTGGCGGCCTGCCGGAGGGCTTCGGTCCTGGCAGCAAGCCTGGGGAGGCGGCGGTGGATCTTTTGGCCGTCGCCCGCTCGGTGGTCAAGCCCACCCGCCGCAACTGCGGCATCTGCCACTTCGGTGCCGGCGGCTTCGACAACGCCAAGCATGGTGACCTGGGAGCCGATCTTCTGGAGCCCAGCCGGGACCTGGACGTGCACATGTCCTCGGAGCTGGGCTTCACCTGCCAGACCTGCCACAAGGCCTCCCTCCATGACATCAAAGGCAACGCCATGGCCGTCTCCCCGGGCGGCGGCAACCGGCTGGACTGCCCGGACTGCCATGAAATGGCCCCCCACCGTTCCGGCCGTCTCAACCGCCACACCAGCGCCGTGGCCTGCCAGACCTGTCACATCCCCTTGTTCGCCCGGAGGACCGCCACGATCACCCGGGTGGACTGGTCCACCGCCGGCCAGGCCAAGGAGGCCGAGACCGATGCGGCTGGCCGGCCCCTCTACGACAAAGAGAAGGGCACCCTGGTCTGGGAAGAGAACGTGGCGCCGGTCTATGCCTGGTTCAACCGCAAGGCCCACGTGACCCGGGTGGGCGACAAGATCGACGCTGCCCGGCCGGCGCAGCTCACCGCGCCCCTGGGCGCCATCGACGAGCCCGAGGCCCGCATCTTCCCCTTCAAGCGTCTGACCGCCCGGCAGCCGTTGGATGTCAAGAACGGCTACCTGGCCATCCCCAAGCTGGCGGGTGAGGGCTCGCTGGCGGCCACCGGCGACTGGCAACGGGCCTTGAAGGAGGGGATGAAGGGCGCTGGGCTGGCCTTTGGCGGCGAGGTGGAATTCGTGGAGACCAGCATGCTCTACCGGATCAACCACATGGTGCCACCGGCCAAGCAGGCCTTGAAGTGTGCGGACTGCCACAAGAAGGACGGCCGGATGGACTGGCAGGCCCTGGGCTATCCCAGCCAGGGACCTTACCCCAAGGCCCGGGCCGGTGCCAAGGGCAAGCCGGCCGCGCAGTAGCGCACCGGGACGAGGCCCCGCACCGAGTTGCCCACGTACACTGCCTCGGCCTTTGTCAGATCCTCTGGGGTGAGCACCTGGGTCCGGGCCCTGCCCCCCTGTCGGGCCAGGAAGTGGCGGCGGAAGACGCCGGGCAGGAGGCCGGAGGATACGGGCGGGGTGAGGAACAGATCGTCCCGGCGGATGAACAGGTTGGTGAAGCTCCCCTCGGTCACCTCCCCCCGCTCGTTGGTGAAGATGACCTCGAACAGACCCCGCTCCCGGCCCCGCGCCAGCTCCTGGTCCTGGAGCTTTCGGCAGGTGGTCTTGTGGTAGAGGAAGACGGAGGTCGAGTCGACCCGCTGGCCCGCCAGGGCCACCAGCGGCGGCTCGCCGGCCGGCCGGGCGCCCGCTGGCAGGGGGATGGCGGTGAGCCGCCAGCTGCCGTCCGGCGCCAGCACCAGCCGCAGCCGCTGGCTCTGGCTGCCGGCGAGCGTCTCGACCTGCTGCTGGAGGGCTGCCTCCAGAGCGGGCCGGTCGCAGGGAAAGCCAAAGAAGGCCGCCGACTCGGCCAGGCGCTCCAGATGCCCGGCCAGGAGCCAGAAGCCGGTGGCTGGCCGCCAGAGCATGGTCTCCACCAGCCCGAACTCGGGATGGGGCCGGGCCAGGAACTCGGCCTTGAGCTGGCATTCCGCCCATTCCCGCTCCGGATCCGAGTCCGCCACGATGCCGGAGCCGACCCCCATCTCGCCTTTCCCCTCCTCCAGGACCACGGTGCGGATCGGCACGCTCATGGTGCCGCCCGCAGCCGACAGATGGCCGATGGCCCCGGTGTACACGCCCCGGGGGCCCGCCTCCAGCTCCCGGATGATGGCCATGGTGCGGATCTTGGGGGCGCCGGTCACCGAGCCGCAGGGGAAGAGGCCGGCAAGAAGCCCGGCCAGTCCCACCTCCGGCCGCAGCTGGCCTTCGATGGTGGAAGTCATCTGCAGGAGGGTTTCGTAGGTCTCGACATCGAAAAGCGACGCCACCGCCACCCCCCCTGGCACGCACAGCCGGCCCAGGTCGTTGCGCAGGAGGTCGACGATCATGACGTTCTCGGCCCGGTTCTTGGGATCAGCGGCCAGGGCCTCGCGCCGGCCCTCATCCTCGACCCGATCCCGGCCCCGGCGGCTGGTGCCCTTCATGGGCCGCACCGTGCAGCGGCCGCCCGCGGCGTGGAAGAAGAGCTCTGGCGACAAAGAAAGGATCCGGCGCGCCCCCAGCCGGAGATAGCCGGCATAGGCCACCCGCTGGCTGCGGCGCAGGGCCAGGTAGAGGGCGGCGGCGGAGCCGGTCCACGAGAACCGGTACTTGAGGGTGTAGTTGACCTGGTAGGTGTCGCCGGCGGCAATGAGGTCCAGGATCCGGGCCACGGCCCGGGTATACTGCTCCTGGCCGAGATCCGGCGCCAGCCCGGTGATCCGATACTCACCGGCCGCCGGGGTCGGCCCGGCCGGGCAGGGGGAATCCGGCTGCCAGCGGCCGGTGGCATGGTCGAACACCTCCGGCCGCGCAAAGGCCCCCAGCTCGGCCAACGGCAGGTCGGAGGCCGGCAGCAGTCCGGCCAGGGCCGGCTCCAGGAGATAGCCCAGTTCGTAGGCCAGATAGCCGGCCAGGATCAGGCCCTGGTCCATGGCCTCCTGGCAGGCGGCCAGGAAGGCGGGCAGCTCCGCGGCGGCTGCCAGGCGCAGCTGCCGGACCGGATGGCGGTAGAGGTAGGAGAAGCGCTCGCCCGGCCCGGGTCGGGCGGTGTCCAGGAAGATGGCAAAGGGCTCCCGGTCCACCAGCTCCAGCACCCGGGCCAGATCGCCGGCGCTCATCGGCCGGCCAGGGGCGGACAGGGGTCCGGCAGGGCAGGGGGCATCGACCATGGGCGTGAAGGAAGGCTGGCGAAGGGCTGGCTTATGGCGGGCCAAGCCGGTTGGCGGACAAGTCCGGGCAGGCGGAGCCAGGGACCCCGCGCCAGGGGCTGACGTCGTGCCCAAGGTACCGCCTTCCCGGCCGGATGCCAAGGGTCACGGACCCTGGCATCGGGGTCTTGCACCGGGCGCGGGGAATGGATTATAAAGCGACCTGCTGCGCTGGTGGCCCGGCGCGCTGCCGCCCCAATCTCAGCCCTCGGCACCAAGGAGAAATCCCATGCTCATCAAAGAGTGGATGGCCAAGGACGTCCTGTCCGTGGACGAGAACACGTCGGTGATGCGGGCGACCCGCATGATGAAAGAGAACCGCATCCGCCGCCTGCCGGTGGTCTCCCACGGCCGTCTGATCGGGGTGGTTACCGACCGGGATCTCAAGGACGCCTCCCCGTCCAAGACCACCTCCCTGGACATCCACGAGCTCTATTACCTCCTGTCCGAGATGAAGGTCAAGGATGTCATGACCCCCAGCCCGATCACGGTGAGCGGCGACGACACCGTGGAGAAGGCGGCGGTGATCCTGCTGGAGAACCGCATCTCCGGCCTCATGGTGGTGGACGAGCTCGGGCACCTCATTGGCATCCTCTCCGAGACCGACATCCTGCGCAGCTTCATCCACAGCACCGGCATCAAGGACGGCGCCATCCAGTATGTCTTCGAGCTGGCCGATGCCCCGGGCGCGGTGGGCGCGGTCATCGACGCGGTGCGCGCCAAGGGCGCCCGCATGGTCAGCATCCTCACCTCCTACGAGGACGTGCCGGAGGGGAGAAAGCAGGTGGCGGTCCGGGTGACGGTGGACGACGAGGCCATCCTGCCGGACCTGTCCACCACCCTGGCCGCCGAGTTCAAGCTCCTCTACCAGGTCCGCGACGAGCTCAAGGACCTGCCCCGGAAGAACGATCGGGCCTGACCGCCGATCCCTGCTCATCCGTCCCCGGCTCCGGTGCCGGCAACGGCCAGCGCCGGTTGAAGGCCTCCAGCACCCCCCCCTCTTCGCCGGCGGCCAGCACCGTTCCGGTTGCCGGATCCACCCTGACGAGCTCGATGCCGGGTGGCGGCACAAAATCGGCGCCGGCATCCTCCCGGGGCAGGACCCGGGCCATGAAATCCAGCCAGATCGGCACCGCGGCCCGGCCGCCGGTCTCCTCCCGGCCCAGGGAGGAGCGCCGGTCGTGGCCCATCCACACCCCGGCCAGGAGGTTCGGCGTGAAGCCGATGAACCAGGCATCCCGGTTGTCGTCGGTGGTGCCGGTCTTGCCCGCTGCCGGCCGGGCCAATTTGGCTGCGGCCCGGCCGGTGCCCTCGGTGACCACCCCTTTCAGGAGATGGGCCATCTGGAAGGCGGTCTCGGCGGAGAGGATCCGGCGGCGGCGGGGGGTGTTTTCGGCCAGGACGATGCCGTGGCGATCCAGGATCCGGGTGCAGCTGCGGGGGGCCACCGCCAGGCCGCCGTTGGCAAAGGCGGCGTAGGCGGCGCTGAGCTCCAGGAGCGACACCTCGGACACCCCCAGGGCCAGGGAGAGGTCGGCAGCCAGGGGCGAGGCGATGCCCAGGCTGTGGGCCAGCCGCACCGGGCGCTCCACCCCTACCGTCTCCAGGACCCGGAGGGTGGCCAGGTTGAGGGACTGGGTCAGCGCGGTCCTGAGGGTCACCGGGCCATGGAAGCGGTGGTCGTAGTTCTGGGGGCTCCAGGTCTCACCAGGCCGGCTGCCCGGTAAGCTCAGGGGGGCGTCGGCAAAGATCTGGCTCGGGGTGACGCCCTGTTCCAGGGCCGCGGCATAGATGAAGGGCTTGAAGGCCGAGCCTGGCTGCCGGCGGGCCTGCACCGCCCGATTGAACTGGCTGGCGGCATAGTCGCTCCCTCCTACCAGGGCCAGAATCTCGCCGCTGGCCGGATCCAGGGCGACCAGGGCCGCCTGGGCCGCCGGGCTGCCCGCGGCCCGCCGCTGCCGCTTCTGCCAGGCGGCGACCCCCGCCTGTACCGCTTCGGTGGCCGCCTGCTGCAGCCGGCCGTCCAGGGTGGTCTCCACCGTCAGTCCCAGCCGCCACCAGGCCTCCCGGCCCAGCCTTTCTTCCACCTCCTGGCGCACCTGTTGCAAGAAGTAGCCGGCCTCGTGGTGGCCTGCGGGCGGGGTCGCCCAGGTCAGAGGCTCGGCATAGGCGTCCCGGGCCTCCTGCGGCGCGATCATCCCCTCCTCGGCCATGCGGTTCAGGACATAGGCCTGGCGCTTCTTGGCCAGGTCCAGGCGCCGGAAGGGCGAATAGCGGCTGGGTGCCTGGGGTAGGCCCGCCAGGATCGCCAGCTGCGGCAGACTCAGGCGGGAGGCGGCGGTGCCGAAATAGGTCTGGGCCGCCGCCTCCACCCCGTAGGCCCCTTCGCCGAAGTAGATCTGGTTCAGATAGAGGTAGAGGATCTCGTCCTTGCTGAGCGCCGCATCGATGCGCCAGGCCAGGAGCACCTCCCGGAGCTTGCGGGCATAGGTTTTCTCCCGGGAGAGGAGAAGGGAGCGGGCCACCTGCTGGGTGATGGTGCTGCCGCCCTGGACCGGCGCGCCGGCTCTGAGGTTGTGGATGGCGGCCCGGAGCACGCTCCACAGATCCACCCCGGGATGGGAGAAGAAGCGGCTGTCCTCGGCCGCCACAAAGGCCTGGGGCAGGAGGGGCGGCAGGCTGTCCAGGGTGACCAGGGTGCGGTTCTCCCGGTGGATGCGGCCCAGGATGCCGCCGTCGCGGCCCAGGATGACCGCCGTGGTGTCCGGCTGGTAGTCGGCCACCGAGGCCAGGCTGGGCAGATCGAGGGCCACGAACAGGTAGAGGCCGATGCCGATCAGCACCGTGACCAGAAGGCCGATGCCGGAGGCCAGGGCCATGAGCTGGAGGTGGGTCCAGACCGGCAGCGGCCGCGGCCCCGGGTCGGGGGCCGGCTCCGGCGGCAGCCCGGCGGCCGGCTCGGCGGGCAGGATGGGGATGTCGTCGATGGAGGCCATGGCCCGGGGGACCCGTGGTCAGGAGCCGGCGGCCAGACGCTCCTGGACCAGGCTGGTCACCTGGCGGAAGTCGACCTTGCCCGAGCCCATCTTGGGCAGATCGCCCAGGGCCAGGAAGCGGCGGGGCAGGGCGATGTTGGGCAGCTCCTTGGCCATGGCGGCCAGGACCGCCGGCTCATCCACCGGTGCCGCCACCGCGGCCACAATCCGGGAGCCTTTCCGGGGATCCGGGACCTCCACCACGCAGCACGGGTTGTCGGCGGCAATCTGCCGGGCCAGGACATCCTCCACCCGCACCAGGGAGATCATCTCGCCGCCGATCTTGACGAAGCGCCGCAGCCGGCC
Organism: Thermodesulfobacteriota bacterium; assembly: GCA_040755095.1. Taxonomy (NCBI): domain Bacteria; kingdom Pseudomonadati; phylum Thermodesulfobacteriota; species Thermodesulfobacteriota bacterium. Next base: position 67,550 of record JBFMBH010000004.1, on the reverse strand, counting down.
GGCATGCCACAGGAAGCCGTCGGCATCCAGGTGACCCATGTCGCCGGTGTCGTACCAGCCCTGGCGGATGCGCATGGAGGTCTCCTCGAGATCGTGGAGATAGCCGGGCATGACCAGCTCGCCGCGCACCAGGATGCGGCCGGTCTTCCCGGGCGGGCAGTCGGCGCCGGTTTCGTAGTCCTCGATGCGCACCTCCACCCCGGGCAGCACTCGGCCGACGCTCCCGGGCCGGTTGGCGCCCGGGCTGTTGGCGGAGATCACCGGCGAGGTCTCTGTGGCGCCGTAGCCCTCGTAGACGGTGATGCCGTGCTGGGCGGCAAAGCCCTCCCGCAGGGAGTCCGGGCACTTGTCGGCACCGCTCACCACGATCCGCAGGCTCTCGAAGTCGCCGGGTGCCGATTTCGCCAGGTAGCCGGCCAGGAAGCTGGGGGTGCCGGCCAGCATGGTGGGCCGCTCCTCGCGGATCACCTGGCAGATCGTCCGGTACTCCAGGGGGTTGGCCACCGAGACCATGGTCATGCCGTGGAAAAGGGGGGTCCACAGGTTGACCGTCAGGCCGAAGATGTGGAAGAAGGGCAGGCTCGCCATCATGACGTCCCGGTGGGACAAACCGAAGACCTGGCTGAAGGCCGCCACGTTGCTGGCGATGTTGCGGTGGGTGAGCGGCACCGCCTTGGGGTCCTTTTCCGAGCCGCTGGTAAAAAGCACCACCAGAAGGTCGTCCGGCTCGCCGCCCGCCACCTGCTTGAGGAGCATGGGAAGTGGCAGCCGGGTCAACAGGGCCTTCTTGAGCCTCTCGCCGGCTGAAAAGCTGGCCAGGAGGTCCTCGACCATGATCATGCCTTCCACCGGCGGGCAGCCGACCTTGTCCAGGAGCGCCCGGGCGGTGACGATCGTCCGGAAGAGGCACTTGCGCTGGGCGTAGCGGGCGTTGTCCGCCGCGCCGGTGGAATAGTTGATGAGGACCGGCGTCTTGCCGGCAAAGAGCGCCCCGAGTACGGCCAGGGTGCAACCGGCCCCGGTGGGCAGCATGATGCCGAGAAAGCCGTCCGGACAGCTCCGGAAGCGGTCGGCCAGGAGCAGGGCGGCGATCAGGCACTTGCCGTAGCTCAGACGGCGGTCGGCGGTGCGGTCGATGATGGCCGGCTTGCCGGCCTGGCGCCGGGCGACGCGGATGAAGCGGTGGTGCAAAAGGAAATCGGGCATGCGGCTGGTCAGCGGATGAGCTCCTGGAGCGCCTTGCGGCCGCACTCCGGGCAGTAGGTGTGGCTCATGAGCACCCCGGTCTTGCGGGTGATGTAGACGTCCACCGGCAGCCACTCCCCCTGGCCAGGACCCTTGCCGGAATCGTCCCGGATCATCTTGCAGACCGCGCAGATGGGCAGGATGTTCTCGTAGAGCTTGAGCTTGCGGCGCAGCTCCTGGCGCTCCTGGCAGCGCCGGATGCGCAAGAGCAGCTCCTCGGTGGCGCAGGGCTTGAGCAGGTAGTCGTCGGCGCCCAGGCGCAGGGCATCGATGGCCGAGGACAGGGCGCCATGGCCGGTGAGGATGATCACCCCCACCTCCGGGTCCAGCCTCCGGGCCTCCCGCAGGACCTGGATGCCGTCCAGGCCCTCCATGACCAGATCCGTGATGACCACGTCGAACCGGACGTCCTTGCCCAGCCGCAGGAGCGCGTCCTGGCCGCTCCCGACGGCCGCGACCTCGTAGCCTTCGGCATTCAGATCCCGGCTCAAGGCCCGGAGCACGATCTCCTCGTCGTCTACCAAGAGCAGCCGTGTTGCCCCCATGCCGTTGTCCTCCGAATCATTCCCGCCGCGGCCAGGCCTTACTGCCAAAGACGAACCGCAGAGCCGATACCAACATGCTGACTCTTGTGCGCTCCCGAGCCGATGGCCTTCCTTGTTCAGTCGAAAAACGGCAGAGAGAAGCTGTTTCCGACCTTATGCCGCCAGTTGAATGTTTCCAAGAAGTTTCAGGCACAGCAAGCGCATTGCCGTCAGTTCTCGCTGAAATTCTTGCTGTGCTTCTGCCGCGGTCAATGCATCAAATATATCGGGCAGTTGCACGCCACGACCCATTATCTCATCAGCGGCTTTTTGCCGTAACTGCTTTCGGACGAACAGACAATTGTCAGCGTGAAAAAAGAGATCAACTGCATTGGATACAGAAATGGCCCCAGCAAATAGCGACTCGATTACCCCCAAGGAAAGCAATGCAAAGGATGCAAATTGCTGATCCTTGTCAACCTCTTGTGCCAGCAGTGTATGGAGATGGACGCGTTGTTTCATGACATGTCCTTGCGCGGGAAGAATTTTACTCCAGCAACCTGGCCAGACGAATGCTCAAAATAGTGAACCTCGCCAGTGGTACCTTTTTTTATCACCTTTTGCCAGCTGCCGGTCAGAAGTTGTCGGAGGTAACAGCGTACCACAGGATTATGCACCGCATATTTTACAGTGTCGCCCTTGCTTGGCTCCCAATCCTGCGGCACTGAACCGGATGCGTGGACGTTCAGGTAAAGGTGAAGTGGCATTTCGGTGATCTGGCCTCCGTGTGTTGAGCTGATCGTCGGTATCATCTCAACATTCGCGTGACTCGCCAATCGAGGCCCAGGCGTGCTGCGTAAGGGTAGGCCCAACAATTTCGCAGGTTGAAGGGACCGGTAGCTGACGCTTCGAATCAGCCTTGCCGGTCTCTTCTGCGGTTCGATATTCGTTGTTCCTTCCCGCTGCCAGGCCCCAGGCGCATGCTGATGTCGGCGGCCGGCGCCGAGTGGGTGAGGGCGCCCACCGAGACCGCCTGGACCCCGGTCTCGGCCACCGCCCGCACCGTCTCCAGGGTGATGCCGCCGGAGGCCTCGAGAAAGGCACGGCCGGCCACCAGGGCCACCGCCTGGCGCAGGGTGGGACCATCCATGTTGTCCAGGAGGATGGCATCCACGCCGGCGGCCAGACACTCGGCCACCTCGTCGAGGGTGCTGGCCTCCACCTGCAGGCGCAGGGTGTGGGGGGCCCGGGCCCGCACCCGGGCGACCGCCTCGGCGATGGAGCCGCAGGCAGCGACATGGTTGTCCTTCACCAGGATGCCGTCGTCGAGGCCGAAGCGGTGGTTGTGACCGCCGCCGGTGCGCACCGCGTACTTGTCCAGCAGCCGCAGCCCGGGGACCGTCTTTCTGGTATCCAGCACCCGCACCGGCAGGCCGGCAAGTCTTTCGACAAAGGCCGCGGTCAGGGTGGCGATGCCGGAAAGGCGCATCGCCAGGTTGAGGGCCACCCGCTCACCCCGGAGGAGCGAACGGGCGCGGCCGGCCAGGGTGCACAGCGTCTGGCCGGGCGCCACCAACTGGCCGTCCGCAACCCCGGGCCGGACCTGCACCTCCGGGTCCAGGAGGGTGAAGACCAGGGGCGCCACTGTGGCAACACCGCAGGCCACGAAATGGCCTTTGGCCAGGAAGCGGCCGGCAGTCATGGCCTCCGGCGCGAAGATCGCCTCGGTGGTGACGTCCCCCCGGCCCAGATCCTCGGCCAGGAAGCGGGTCAGGCTGTCCCGCAGAAGGAAGGGGTCGATGCTCACGCCTGCAGCTCCTGGAGTCGCTGCCGGTTGGCGTCGATGGTCGCGAGGCGGGCCAGGAGCTTCTCCTCCTTCTCCGCCTCGGCGGCCACCACCGCGGCCGGGGCCTGGGCCCGGAACTGCTCGTTGGCCAGCTTCTTGGTCACCCCGGCCAGCTGCTGCTCCACCTTCTGCCGCTCCCGCGCCAGCTTGGCCATCTCCTGCTCGATGTCCACCAGCCCGGCCACGGGCACGAAGATCTCCACGTCCTGCCAGAGATGGCCCGCGGCCCCGGCCGGCCGCTCGCCGCTGGTCACCACCTCGACCTCCTTGGCCCGGGCCAAAAGACCGATGGCCTCCCGGTTGGCCGCCAAAAGCTCGGCCCGCTCCGGATCCGGGGCGACGATCCGGGCGGAGATCCAGGCGCCGGGCGGGATGGACAGATCGGCGCGGATGGTGCGCAGGCCCGCCGTCACCCCCTGCACCACCGCCATGGCCGCCTCGGCCTGGGGATCGATGCGGTCCTCCTCCGGGGTCGGGAAGGGGGAGCGGCACAGCAGCTCCCCCTTGCCGGGCAGCACCTGCCACAGCTCCTCGGTGATGAAGGGCACCACCGGGTGGAGCAGGGCAATAGCGTCTTCCAGGACCCGGCCCAGGACCAGCCGGCTGGCGCGGCGCTCCGGGGAATCCTCCCCGTAGAGGGCCGGCTTGATCCATTCCAGGTACCAGTCGCAGAATTCGTACCAGAAGAACTGGTAGATCGTATTGGCCACATCGTCGAAGTGGTAGCTATGCAGGGCCTCGATGGTGGCCTTCATCGTCCGGGCCAGGCGGGAGAGGATCCAGCGGTGGGCCAGGCCCAGCTCGGCAGCAGGCGGCAGGGGCTCGGCCGCGGCAGGCAGGTGGGGCAGGGCGAAGCGGCTGGCGTTCCACAGCTTGTTGAGAAAGTGGCGGTAGCCTTCGATCCGCTCCTCGGCCAGCCGGATCTCCCGGCCCTGGGCGGCAAAAGCGGTGAGGGTCAGGCGCAGGGCATCGGTGCCGTAGCGGTCCATGAGCAGCAGCGGGTCAAGGACATTGCCCTTGGACTTGCTCATCTTCTGGCCCTGGGCATCCCGGACCAGGGCATGCAGATAGACGTCGGCAAAGGGGCTCTGGCCCAGGAAATGGATGCCCATCATCATCATCCGGGCAACCCAGAAGAACAGGATGTCGAAGCTCGTCACCAGGACCGAGGTGGGGTAGAAGAGCGCCAGCTCCCTGGTCGCCTCGGGCCAGCCCAGGGTGGAAAATGGCCACAGGGCCGAGGAGAACCAGGTGTCCAGCACGTCCGGAGACTGGCTGAGCTGGCCGGCGCCGCAGTCGGGACAGGCCCGGGGCGCCTCCACCGCCACCACCAGCCGGCCGCAGGCGCCGCAGGTCCAGGCCGGCACCTGGTGGCCCCACCAGATCTGGCGGGAGATGCACCAGTCCCGGATGTTCTCCATCCAGTCGAAGAAGCTCTTTTCCCAGGCCGCCGGATGGATGCGGGTCTCGCCGCTGCGCACCGCGGCCATGGCCTTGGCGGCCAGGGGCTTCACGGCCACGAACCACTGGCGGGAGAGGGTGGGCTCCACCACCGTCCGGCAGCGGTAGCAGTGACCGACACCGTGCTGGTAGTCCTCCACCCGCTCCAGGAGGCCGGCGGCCGCCAGATCCGCCACCACCTGCTGGCGGCAGGCGAAACGGTCGAGGCCGGCATAGGGACCCGCCTCCCCGGTCATGCGGCCCTCGTTGTCCATGATCTTCATGGCCGGCAGGTCGTGGCGCCGCGCCAGCTCGAAGTCGGCGAGATCATGGGCCGGGGTGACCTTGAGGGCGCCGGTGCCGAAGGCCATGTCCACGTGGGTGTCCATGACCACCGGGATGGGACGGCCCACCAGGGGCAGGAGCACCGAGGAGCCGGTCAGGTGCCGGTAGCGCTCGTCCCCGGGATGGACCGCCACCGCCGTATCCCCCAGCATGGTCTCCGGCCGGGTGGTGGCGACCAGGAGGTGGCCGGAGCCGGCGGCCAGGGGATAGCGGATGACATAGAGCTGGCCGGCAGTCGGCTCGTGCTCCACCTCCAGATCTGCCAGGGCGGTCAGGCAGCGGGGACACCAGTTGATGATGTAGTCCCCCTGGTAGATGAGGCCGTCCTGGTAGAGGCGGACGAACACCTCCCGCACGGCCCGGGACAGGCCCTCGTCCATGGTGAACCGCTCCCGCTCCCAGTCGCAGGAGCAGCCCAGGCGCTTGAGCTGGTGGATGATCTGGCCACCGGATTCCTGGCGCCACTGCCAGACCCGGTCCACGAAGCGCTCCCGGCCGATGGCGTGGCGGGAGCTGCCCTCGGCGGCCAGCTGCCGCTCCACCACGTTCTGGGTGGCGATGCCGGCATGGTCGGTGCCGGGCACCCAGAGGGTGTTGTCCCCCCGCATCCGGTGGTAGCGGACCAGAACGTCCTGCAGGGTGTTGTTGAGGGCGTGGCCGACGTGGAGCACACCGGTGACGTTGGGCGGCGGGATGACGATGCAGAAGGCGGGCCGGTCAGGCTCCAGGCCGGCCCGGAAGGGGTGCTCGGCCGCCCATCTCCGGCGCCAGTTTTCCTCCACCTGGGCGAATTCGTAAGCCTTGGCCAGCTCGGCCCTGGGCGAGGGGGGAGAATCATCCTTGATCATGGCCACTCCTTGTGGTCAACGCCGGGCCGGGTCAGGCGGGCCGGCCGGCAAAGGCTACAGGACGCTCCAGGGCTTCGGAAAGAAGATCTGGGCGTAGAGGTCCAGGGCATAGCGGTCGGTCATGCCGGCAATGAAGTCGCAAACCTTGCGGTGCTTCGGGGTGCCATCCGGGTAGATGCTGCTCTCCTTGTCCCAGACCGAATCCTGGGCCAGGAAGTGGTCATAGAGCTCCCGCAGAATCTTCGAGGCCTTGACGAAATCCCCGTGTACCCGATCCACATCGTAGACATTGTCGTAGAGGAAGGAGCGCAGCTCGGCGATGGCGGCCAGCATCGCCCGGTCCATGGCCAGGCGGCCGTCGTTCCTCGCCAGGGTCCGGGCGACCAGATCGCGGACCATGCTGCCCAGGCGCTGGGAATGGCGATCGCCCAAGGTGCGGCGGACGGGGACAGGCACATCCTCCTCCCGGATGACGCCGGCCCGCAAGGCGTCGTCCAGATCATGGTTGACATAGGCCATGATGTCCGCCAGGCGCACCACTTGGCCCTCCAGGGTGGCAGGCAGGTCGGCCAGGTCCTCGGGCAGGATCTCCTTGCGGCCCTTGGAGTGGTGCAGGATGCCGTCCCGCACCTCGTGGGTCAGGTTCAGGCCCAGACCCCCCTTCTCCAGCACGTCCACCACCCGCAGGCTCTGCTCGAAATGGCGGAAGCCGCCGGGATGCACCGCATTCAGGGTTGCCTCGCCAGCGTGGCCAAAGGGGGTGTGGCCCAGATCATGGCCCAGGGCGATGGCCTCGATGAGGCTCTCGTTGAGCCGCAGGGCACAGCCGATGGTGCGCGCGATCTGGGCGACTTCCAGGGCGTGGGTCAGCCGGGTCCGGTAGTGGTCGCCGGTGGGGGACAGGAAGACCTGGGTCTTGTGCTTGAGCCGGCGGAAGGTCTTGGAGTGGATGATCCGATCCCGATCCCGCTGGAAGGCCGTGCGGATGGGGCATTCCGGCTCCGGCCGCAGCCGGCCCCGGCTGGCCTGGCTCAGGCAGGCAAACGGCGACAGGAATGCCGCCTCCCGGTCTTCGGTCTCTTCCCGAATGCTCTTGGCCATACAATGTTGGCGTGGTCCATGCGGCAGCGGCCAGCATGATGCCACAGGGGGCCAGCCAGCACAAGGAAAAAGGGCGCCCCGCCGCCTATTCGTCCCGGCGGGGCGTCACCGGCAGCGACGCCGGCGCCAGGGTCTCCGGCTTCTTGGACAGCCCCAGCTCCTGGGAGACCTGGGTGGCGATCTCCTCGATGGATTTGCCGGCCGAGGAGACCACCGGTATCCGGTACTGGCGGAAGATGGCCTCTGCCTGGTGCAGCTCCTGGCTGCAGGTGACCAGCTTGGCGTAGTTGCTGCCCGGGTAGCGCTTCTCCCGCATGGCCCGCAAAATCTCCGCCGAGGTGGCCAGGCCCACCACGTGCTTGAGGTTCCGCACCAGGGTGTCCGGCAGGCGCCCCTCGTTGAGCTGCTCGGCGGTGAGCGGGAAGTTGCCGGCCTTGAGCCCCATCTGGGTTGCCAGGTAGACGGACACGGGCGTCTTGCCGGCCCGGGACACCCCCACCAGCACCACGTCCGCCTCGTCGAACTCGTGGGCCTTGAAGCCGTCATCATGGCTCAGGCAGTACTGGATTGCCTCCACCCGCCGGTTGATCGCCCGCTCGTCCATGGCCTGGTGGGAAAAGCCAGGCTCGCCGATGGCCTTGGCCTCGAGACATCCCTCCAGCCGGTCCAGAAAGGCGGCAAAGACGTCGAACACCTCCACCTCCGGGGTGTCGAAGATCTTGCGCAGCTCGGGCTTGACGATGGTGGAGAAGATGAGGGGCCGGCGGCCCGCTGATTGCTTGAGGATGTACCCGAGGGTCTTCTTGGCCTGTTCCCGAGTCCGGACAAAGGGGAAGCGCTCCTCGTAGAAGTTGGTGGCCGGGAACTGACAGAGCAGGGCATGGCCCAGGTTGCTGGCCAGGATGCCGGTGCTGTCCGAGATGTAGTAGACGTCCTTGGAGCTCCACATGAATACGTTGATTCCTCAATCGTCTCAGGGCCGCCGGCCGGCAGCCAAGCCGGCCGGCGGCGATTGATTCCGGCCGGCGGCTGTGTTACCCTGTCGGCACCTTGGAAGCTGCCGGCGCACGCCGCGGCGCCCCATGCCCACCTGAGCCTGAGAGACCCCTGTCATGGCCATTCCAGGGATCCGCCGCCTGCTGCTGGCGATTGCTGTCCTGTTGACTGCCGCGGTCCCTTGTCCGGCGGAGGAGTTTCCCCTTTTCGACTGCATCGCCCCCAACGTTGCCTTCTGGAAGGACGTCTACAGCCGCTATACCACCGGCCAGGCCATCCTGCACGACGCCACCGACTTGTCCATCGTCTACGAGGTGATGGACCTGGGGCCAGTGGGGGACGATATCGGTCAGGCCAACAGGGACAGCATAAAGGAAGCCCTGGAGAAATACAAAGCAATTGTCCAGGGCCTGGCCGCCGGCCGGCCGCCAGCCACTGCCGAGGAGCGGCGGGTGCGGGGTCTGTTTGCTGCCGATCTCCCCGCGGCCCGCCTGCAGGCGGCTGCCGGCAACATCCGTTGGCAGCGGGGCCAGGCGGACCGCTTCCGGGAAGGGCTCATCCGTTCCGGCGCCTATCTGGCGGAGATGAAGGGCATCTTCCGCAGCCAGGGACTGCCGGAGGATCTCGCCTATCTGCCCCATGTGGAATCCTCCTTCCAGATCCGAGCCGGCAGCAAGGCGGGCGCTGCCGGGGTCTGGCAGTTCACCCGCAGCACCGGCAGCCGGTTCTTGCGCATCGGCAGCGCGGTGGACGAGCGCTACGACCCCATCCGGGCCAGCCATGCCGCGGCCCGTCTGCTCAAGGAGAACCACGAGGCCCTGGGGGACTGGCCGCTGGCCCTGACCGCGTACAACCACGGCGCCGGTGGCATGCGGCGGGCCAAGGCCGAGAAGGGCGATTATCCCACCATCTTCCGGGAATACAACGGGCCGCTCTTCAAGTTCGCATCCCGCAACTTCTACAGCGAGTTTCTGGCGGCCCGGGAGGTCGCCAAGGATTTTCGCCGCTATTTCGGTGAGCTGCGCCTCGAAAGCCCGGAAAAGGGCTGCCGGGAGCTGACGGTGCCGGCTGGACTGCGCTTTGCCGACGCCTGCCGGCGCTACGGGGTCAGCGCCGACACCCTGGCGGATCTCAACCCGGCCCTTCTGAAACCGGTCCGGGACGGCGGGCGCCGCATCCCGGCAGGATACCGCCTGCGGCTGCCCGCCGGCGCCAAGGCTGCCGGACCGGTGCTGGCCGCCGCCGCGCCCGAGCCGGCCAAGGGCCGGCCGGCCCTGGTCTACCGGGTGCGCCGCGGGGACACCCTGTCCGCGGTGGCCCGGCGTCACAACCTGCCCGCCGGCGCCATCCTGCTGGCCAACAACCTCCAATCCGCCGACCGGATCTTCCCGGGCCAGGAGCTGCGCATCCCCGCCGCCGAAGGGGCGGCCAAGGCCAAGGCCGGCAGCAGCCGCAAGGGCAAGACCGCCGCCGGCGGTACCTGATCCATTGTCAAAGGTCATTCAGACAGCGGAGGGGCGACCCGCCGGGTCGCCCCTCCCCATTTGAGGCCCCCCCCATGAGCGTCATTCAGCCCGTGATTCTGGCCGGCGGCACCGGCTCCCGGCTGTGGCCCCTGTCCCGGGAGCTTTATCCCAAGCAGCTCTTGAGCCTGTCCCAGGAGCGCTCCCTCCTGCAAGCCACCATCCTGCGCCTGGACGGCCTGGCGGCGGCACCGCCCATCGTCATCGTCGGCCAGGAGCACCGCTTTCTGGTCCAGCGCCAGATCGAGGAGCTGGCGCTGGACAAAGGGGTGACCATCCTCCTGGAGCCGGTAGGCCGCAACACCGGGCCCGCGGTCTGTGCCGCGGCCCACTGGGTAGCGGCTCACCGGGACCCGACCTCCACCCTCCTGGTGCTGCCCGCCGATCACCTGCTGCGGGATGAGGCGGCCTTCCGGGACGCGGTGCGCCAGGCAACCGCCTTGGCCGAGCAGGGGCTCCTGGTCACCTTCGGCATCCGGCCCACCGCACCGGAGACCGGCTACGGCTATATCGAGGCCGGCGAGGGACACCGGGTGCGCTCCTTTGTGGAGAAGCCGGACCGGCCGACGGCCGAGGCCTACCTGGCCGCTGGCACCTACTTCTGGAACAGCGGCATGTTTGCCTTCTCCCTGCCCACCCTGCGCCAGGAGCTGGCCCGGCACGCGCCGCAGGTCCTCTCCCAGATGGAGATGGCGGTGGCGGCCGGCCGGGCCGACGGCACCTTCTTCCATCTGGACCGCCAGGCCATGACCGACTGTCCCTCGGACTCCATCGACTACTGCCTCATGGAGAAATCCGACCAGGTGGCGGTGGTGCCGGCCGATCTCGGCTGGAGCGATATCGGCTCCTGGCAGGCCCTCTGGGAGGTCTCCCCCAAGGATGGAGACGGCAATGTGGTGGTGGGCGACGTCATGCTGGAAGGGGCACACAATTGCCTGATCCGGGCCGAGCACGCCCTGGTGGCTGCGGTGGGCCTTGCGGACACCCTGGTGGTGGAGACCGGCGACGCGGTGCTGGTGGCGCCCCTGGACCGCTCCCAGGATGTGAAGAAGATCGTGCCCCGCCTCAAGGCCAAGAACCGGGAGGAATACCGCCTGCACCGCACGGTCTACCGGCCCTGGGGCAGCTACACCCTATTGGAGGAGCAGCCCCGCTTCAAGATCAAGCGCATCACCGTCAATCCGGGGGCCAAGCTGTCGTTGCAGATGCACCATCACCGCTCCGAGCACTGGGTGGTGGTGCGGGGCACGGCCCGCATCGTCCGGGGAGACGACACCTTCCTTCTGGTGGAGAACCAGTCCACGTACATCCCGGCCAACGAGCGCCACCGGCTGGAGAACCCGGGCAAGATCCCCCTGGAGCTTATCGAGGTGCAAAATGGGTCGTACCTGGGCGAAGACGATATCGTCCGCCTGGAAGACACCTACGGCCGCCAGGACTAGCCTTGTGGCCGCTGCCCTGGCCCTGGCCAGCTGCGCCAGCGGCCCGGATAGCGTCCGGCACCCCGACCTGGCGGCAGCCCTCGGCAGCGCCGAGCCGGTGCTGGTGCTCTGGCCCCTGGCCTCGGTCTATGAAAACGAGCTGTTCAGCCGCGAGGCCCTGGTGGATGCCGAGGCCAGCCAAGGCCTGGCGGCCTGGGTGGCGGAGGTGCTGGCCGCAGGCTTTGGCCAGCGGGGCTGGACGGTGCGTCTGGCCGAGCCGCGGGAGTACCCGGGGCTTGCGGCGGGCGCCGAGCTGGCGGCGGAGGAGCACCGCGCCGCCGGGGCGGGCCAGCTTCTTCAGGCCCTGGATGCCATCGGCCGCGGGGTGCGGCTGCACGAGAAGAACGAGGGCCGGCGCACGACCGATCGCGGGGTGGCGCCGGATCTGGTCCGCTCCCTGGCCGGCGGCGCCGGCAGCCTGGTGGCGGCGGTGGTGGTGGGCTGCGACGGCCGTTTCGAGTTTCCCCCCTGCGGGCAGATCCAGTTTCCTCCGTACCGGCCATCGGACGGCGGCGGGCTGGGCGGTCCGGGCTTTGCCGCCGGCACCACGGTGCCCCGGGGCCTGGCGGTCCAGATCTACTGGCTGGAGGCCGCCAGCGGCCGGCTCCTCTGGTACGACGACGGCCGCTGGTTCAACAGCGACTCCCGCCGGGCCGACGACGTCCGCGCCGGCGTCGAGGCGGCCCTGGCCGAGCTGCCCATCCGGGGCGACACTGGCGAGGGCCGCTGAGCTACTGGGCCTGCGGCGGCAGGTAGCGGCGGACCATGGCCACCAGGTCGGCGATGCCGATGGGCTTGGCGAGGTAGTCGTCCATGCCGGCGGCCAGGCAGCGCTCCCGGTCCCCCTTCATGGCGTGGGCGGTCATGGCCACCACCGGCAGATGCCCGCCGGCGACCTTCTCCCGCTGCCGCAGGCGGTGTACCGCCGCCAGCCCGTCCATGACCGGCATCTGCAGATCCATGAGCACCAGATCGAAGCCCTGGGCCTCCAGGGCGGCCAGCGCCTCCTGGCCGTTGGCCACCGCGGTGACCAGCCAGCCGGCCTGCTCCAGAACGGTGACCGCCAGGGCCTGATTGACCTCGTCGTCCTCGGCCAAGAGGATGCGGGCCTGCCGGGGGGGCGGTGCCGGTACGGTGGCTGTGGCGGCTGGCGGGCTGGCGCCGGCTTCCCGGGGAGCAACAGGCGTGGCGCTGGGGGGGGGGGGCGGCTTGTACGCTGGGCTGATATGGAAAGAGCGCGGTGAAGTGGAAGGTGGAGCCCTTGGCCGGGACGCTCTCCACCCAGATGTGTCCCTCCATGAGGGCCACCAGCCGGGAGGCGATGGCGAGGCCCAGACCGGCGCCGCCGTAGCGCCGGGTGTGGGAGCCGTCCGCCTGGCTGAAAGGCTCGAAGATCCCATCCAGCTCCTTGCGGGGGATGCCGACACCGGTATCCTGCACCGTCACATGCAGGAGCACCTTCTCGAGGTCCAGCATCTCGGTGCTGATCCGGACGGCGACGGAACCGGTCTTGGTGAACTTGACGGCGTTGGCCAGGAGGTTGACCAGGATCTGACGCAGGCGCTCGCCATCCCCCTGCAGCAGGTCGGGCACGTCGCTGTCGATCTGCCAGGACAGGTCCAGCCCCTTGGCCCGGGCCTGCACGGCGAAGATCGGCATCGTCCTTTCCAGAAGGGCCCGCAGCTGGAAGGGCTGGTCTGCCAGCCGCAGCTGCCGGGCCTCGATCCGGGAGAAGTCCAGGACGTCGCCCACGATGCCCACCAGGCGGTCCGCCGAGTCCCGGGCCATGTCCAGGTGGCGGCGGATGTCTGCCGGCAGGTCGCTGCCCAGGGCGATGGCCAGCATGCCAACGATGCCGTTCAAGGGCGTTCGGATCTCGTGGCTGATGTTGGCCAGGAACTGGCTCTTGGCCGCGAGGGCCGCGTCCGCCTTGCTTCTGGCCTCCTGCAGGGCCACCTGCTGGCGGAGCCGTTCGGTGATCTCCCGGATGCTGAGAGCGGCCGAGCCTGCTTCGTCCAACCGGAAAGCGGTCATCTCCACCGGCACTGGCCGGCTGCTGGCCAGATGCTGGATCCGGAGCTCTCCCCGGTACTCACCACGGCGGTGCAGGATCGGCAGGATGGAGTTGGTGAACAGGGAGTGGTCACTGGCCGGGATCAGGTCGGCAAAGGGGCGTCCCAGTCCTGATTCCACGGTGTCCAGACCGAGGAGCCGGCGGCCGCTGTCATTGAGGTAGACGATCCGGCCGCTGGCATCCAGGATGGCCACGGTGTCTGGGCTGTGCTCCAGGACAGCGCCCAGACGGCGCCGGTCCTCGACCGCCTGGCTGTGGGCCTGGCGCAAGGCCTGTTCTTCGCGGCGCCGGACTGTGATGTCCCGGCAGACCTCGATGCCCGCCACGATGCGTCCCTGGCTGTCCCGGAGGGGCGAGGCGGTGATCTCGATGACGGCCTCGCCCTGGGACCCGCGGCCTGTGCGCTCGCAGAGATGGGTTTGTCCATCCCGGAAGGCGGCCAGAAGCGGGCAGCGGTCGCAGGGGTGATCCTGTCCCTCGTACGCGACAAAGCAGGGCTCTCCCCGGTGATCGCCGACCAGGGCCTGGTGGGCGGGGTTCTGGTACCGGATGACCAGGCTGGTATCCTGGATGCTTACCGGATCGCCCATGGCGGCCAGGATGTCCTCGGCGCGCAGGCTGTCCATGAGGTCGCGGCCGGCGGCATGGACAGCTTTCTCAGGGGACGGCGGCAGGCTCTCTGACATCATCGCAGGCTCCCTTGGCTGTTCTTGAGGCTGATCTGGCTGTTGAGGGTCCAGAAGTCATAGATGACCCCGATCCCGAACAGGCCACAGGTGAGAAGATACAGGATACCGCTTGGCCATTTGCCGATGTAGATCCGGTGCGCCCCGAACAGGCCCAGAAAGGTGAGGAGAATCCAGGCCACCGTGTAGTCGATGGGCCCGGGCACAAAGCGCAGGTCCGCCTGCCGGTCCATGGCGGGAATAAGGAACAGGTCCACCAGCCAGCCGATGCCCAGAAGGCCCAAGGTAAAAAACCAGACCGTACCGGAGATGGGCCTGCCGTAGTAGAAGCGGTGCGAGCCGGTGAAGCCGAAGATCCAGAGGATGTAGCCGATGGTGACGCTGTGGGTGCTGGGAAAAGGATGCATGGGACCGGTGTCCTCCTGTCGCCGGGTGGTGCCCCTCGGTCTGGCGCTTGCCTGCGGACAGCCACCACCATACGGGAAATCGGTCTGCGCCTGCAAGACCTGGCTGCCGCGAGACAGCAGCCGCACCGGGGCCGGTATGTGCAGGGGGAGGGAGGTCACGGCATGCTGGAACAGTCCTTCCTGCTCCTGACCGGCATCGGTGTCAAGACCGAGCGCCGGCTGTGGTCAGCGGGCGTCCATTGCTGGGATGACCTTCTGGCTCGGGGTGAGCGCTTTTTTGCCCCGGGGACCATGGTCCGCTTGGTCACTGAGATCGACGCCTGCCGCCAGGCTCTGGCGGCAGGGGATGCCGTCTTCTTCGAGCGGCTCCTGCCGCCGGGCCAGCACTGGCGGCTCTTTCCCCATTTCCGGCCCCGGACCGGCTATCTCGATATCGAGACCACCGGTGACGCCGCCAACCAGGTCACCACGGTGGCGGTCTTCGACGGGGCGGCCGTGTCCTGGTATGTGCGTGGCCGCAACCTGGACCAGCTGGCCGCGGAGCTGGCCGGCTACGACGTGCTCGTCACCTTCAACGGCCGGCGTTTCGATGTGCCGGTGCTGCGGGCCCAGCTGGGCCTGGCGCTGCCCCAGGCCCAGATCGATCTGGTCTCGGTGCTCCGGGCTCTGGGGCTCAAAGGCGGGCTCAAGGCCTGCGAGCGGTCGCTGGGACTCGACCGCGGGCCTCTCGACGGCCTGGACGGCTATGCTGCGGTGCTCCTCTGGCAGGAATTCCAGCGCAGCGGCTGCCGAGCCGCCCTGGACACCCTCCTGGCCTACAACATCGAGGATACCGTCAATCTGGAGGCCTTGCTGGTGGAGGCCTACAACCGCCACCGCGCGGCGACGCCGCTCGTCACCTGCCCGCCTATGCCGGCCCCCGGCCAGCCGCTGCGGCCGATCCTGCCGGATCCATCCACCGTGGCCCGTCTCAAGGCCCGACTGGCGGCCCGCCGGACTGCCGGGCCGCCCCCCTGGTGAATCCTGCCAGATGGGGCCGGACCGACGGCTTTTCCGTTGCATCGGCGCCAGGTATTCGCTATAAGGATCAGCTGTTGATGCCAGGGCTTCGCGGCCTGGTGCTCTCCGGCCGCACCGCGGCTCCATTCCTAAGACTGCCCCCATCGTGCCATGGACCGAAAACGAGGCGTTTGTTCGCTCGCCATCATCCCTCTGCTCCTGGTGCTTCTGGCAGGCTGTGTGCCGAGCACCGTCTGCAAGCCCTTCCCGGACCTGTCCTTGCGGCAGGCAGGCAAGAAGGTGCTGCTCATGCCCCTCGATGTGGAGCTGAGCCTCTTGAAC
The DNA here is from genome assembly GCA_040755095.1 of Thermodesulfobacteriota bacterium. Classification (NCBI taxonomy): domain Bacteria; kingdom Pseudomonadati; phylum Thermodesulfobacteriota; species Thermodesulfobacteriota bacterium. The sequence continues at coordinate 51,693 of JBFMBH010000004.1, read as the reverse complement.
GCTGGCGGGGTGGAGGAGCCCAATGCGGCCTGGACCCAGGATGCCAAGGGCTTCATGGAACGGGCCTTCAATGAGCGTTTCGCCGGTTGCGGCATCACCTTGCTGGCCGATCCGGGCGGCCAGGCGGTGGCGCTCACCGCAGCCGAGCGGGAGCGCCGCAGCCAGATCATCCAGCTCCACAGCGCGGTCGGCACCACGATCCTGAGGCATCACTACCTGGAAGGCCTGCGCCTGCCCAACAAGGCCGGCCGCTTCGACTGGTCCCTGGGCCCCGGGGCGTCGTTTCTCAAGGACAGATACGGCGCTGACTATGCCTTGTTCGTCTATGTCCGGGACAGCTACGCCAGTGCCGGCCGGGTGGTGATGCAGGTGGCCGTGGCGGCCTTGACCGGCGTGGCGGTGGGTGGCGGCCGGCAGCTGGGCTTTGCCTCCCTGGTGGATCTGGAGACCGGCGAGATCGTCTGGTTCAACCGCCTGCTCCGGGGCGCCGGCGATCTGCGCACCCAGGAAGCGGCTGTCGAGTCGGTGGCCGCGCTTCTGGTCGACTTTCCCGCCTCGTGACCAGGGCCACGGGAGGCGGCGACGTGAAGACGATGGCAGCACCCGGAGGGGGACCGGCACGGCAGCAGCGGGGCTGGAGCTGGACCGGCTGGCTCGCCCTGGCGCTCGTGGCCCTGGCGGCTGGGGGCTGTGTGAGCAGCCAGGCCCGCTACGCCGCGCCGGTGGAGGGCATGGCCCAACCCGGCGGCCAGGGGCCGTGGCCGCTGCCGGCGGTGGCGCCCGGGGAGCTGGCCAGCCTGCAGCCTGGCCAGCGGCCGGCCCTGGCTACGGACGAGGCCGGGATCTGGATGGTCATGGACCGGACCGAGGAGGAGTACAAGGAGGCGGGCAACCGGATCACCGACCCGGAGCTGGCGGCCTATCTCCAGGAGGTGGTCTGCCGGCTGACCCCGGAATACTGCGCCGACATCCGGGTCTATGCCCTGCGTGTCCCGTATTTCAACGCGACCATGGCCCCCAACGGCGCCCTGGTGGTCTGGTCCGGCCTGCTGTTGCGGGTGCACAACGAGGCCCAGCTGGCCTCGGTACTGGGGCACGAGATCGGCCACTACCTCCGGCGGCATGCCCTGGAGCGGATGCGGGATGTGGTCAACACCACCAACGTCCTGGCCTTTGTGCGGCTGGCCGCCGCAGCGGCCGGGGTGGGGGTCGCCGGTGATCTGGCGACCCTCGCCGCCGCCGGCGGGCTTTCCGCCTACAGCCGGGATCAGGAACGGGAGGCGGACGGTTACGGCCTGGCCCTCATGGCCCGGGCGGGATACGATCCCCGCCAGGCTGCGGCCCTGTGGCGGCAGGTCATCGCCGAAAAGGATGCCGGCGAGGACAAGACTTTCTCCCTCATGCTGTTCGATTCCCACCCCCCTTCCGAGGAGCGCCTGGCGGCCCTGGATGAGCTGGCCGGCCGGCTGGTGGCCGGCGGCCGGGAGGGCAGTCTGGAGCAGGAGCGCTACCAGGCCATCCTTGCTCCTCATTGGCTGGACCTCTTGCAAGACGAGCTGCACCTGCGCCAATTCGGCCGCACCGAGGTCCTCCTGTCCAGCCTGGCCCAGGCCGGCACCGACCCCGGCCGGCTCCGGTTCGGGGCCGGCGAGCTGCACCGGCTCCGCAACCAGGCCGGGGACCGGGCGCTGGCCTTGGCTGCCTACACCGAGGCCATCGCCGCCCCGACCCATCCGGCGGAGGCCCATCGGGCCCAGGCCCTGCTTCTCCGGGAGCGGGGGGAAGCGGCCCAGGCCCGGGAGGCCTTCCACAGCTACCTGGCCGAGCGACCGGCCGCGCCGGACCGGGAGATGATCCTCCACATGCTGACCCAGGAGACCCCATGAAGCGTGCCATCGTCCGCCTCATCCCGGTCCTGCTGCTCATGATGAGCGGCTGCAGCTACTTCACCCTGGTGGAGTCCGGCACCTCGCAGACCGTGGGCGAGGTCTTCCGGGTGCAGCCCCGCTTGGCCTGGAGCATGCACGAGGACCACGGGGTGGTCTTCTGGACCATCGACGGCCCGGCCTTGCACCGGCTGACCTTTGTCCCGGCAGTAGACAGCGGCGAGGGTCTGGATCTGGGCTTCGGGCCAACCAGGGATCTGCCGGCCTTTGCGGACACCATGACGCCTCTGGAGATCATGGACCTGGTGGAGGCGACCCTGGCCCGGAGTGACTGCCACGGCATCGAAAAGAGCGATCTCAAGCCGGCCCGTTTCGGCACCCTGGAAGGCTTCCGCTTCCAGATGGCCTTTGCCACCCGGTCCGGCCTGCGCTACCGCGGTCTGGTGGCCGGCGCCGTCCAAGGCCGCCGGCTGCATCTGGTGCTGTACGCCGGCAGCGACCTCTACCATTACGAGCGCTATCTGCCCGAGGTGACCGCCATCATCGATTCCATGGAGATCCTCTAGCCCCAGGCAACAGGGCACGGCGGCCGCCGGCCCCGGCCAGGAGGTACCCCGCCATGCCGGCTGGGCGCGAGCTCCGGTCGCTCCCCCGCGCAACCTTCCCACCGGTCACCCGTCCTCCGCTTAATCCGAAATGAGCGTTCCGCCAATTGAGCCCGCCGGCCGCTTTTTGGACAAGAGAACGATGCGGTACGCCCCGGCGGCGTGTTCGGGGCCGGTGGCCGCGAGCGGCAGCTCATCCATCCGGGAAAGGGGGAAGGCGGATGCGACAGGGAAGGCGGAGCGGCATCTTGTCCGTGGTGGCGGTCCTGGTGCAGGGCGGTCTTCTGGGATGGCTCGCCGGGGCGCCCGGCCTGGCTTACGCCCTGGCGGTGGAGTGCACGGATTGTCACCAGGCCAGCCATGTGCAGGCCGCCAACTGCGCCGCCTGTCACGGCGCAAGCCATGAGGCCCGCCACGACCGGACGGTGCTGCCGGCTGCCTCCTGCCAGGAGTGCCACGACGCCAATGTCTACCGCACGGGCCGCCTGGGCGGATCCTGGCCGTTGGAGCCACAAGACCGGACCGGGCCGCGGTCTCATCCTTCTGCCCAGCCTGGCGGCCCCGGAGGTGAGCTTCGAGATCCTTGCCGCCGACGCCGCCTCCATCACAGTGAGCGGCAATATCGCCGCCATCCCGGCCTATGCCGGCCAGGTGGCCAGCGGCGACGCCTTCGCCATCCTCTACGGCCAGTATGTCAAGGAGGAGATGGAGAACCCGGCGGACCACAGCCTGAAGCCGGTGAAGCTCTTCGACCGTGAGGGCACGAACGGCTTTGCCGACGATGGTGGCGATCCGGCGGCCGACCCCAGCCCGGACGGGGTCTGCCAGGTCTGCCACACCGCCACCGACCACTGGCGGGCCAACGCCATGCTGGCCGACCATTTCAGCGGCCGCACCTGCACCGACTGCCATGACCACGCCACCGGCTTTGCGCCCAGCTGCCTGGCCTGCCACGGCTACCCGCCGGTAACCGACGCCCCGGGCAGCCCGGACGGCCTGGTGGACATCCCGTCGCCCACCGGCTCGGCGTCCGCCGGCGCCCACCGGATCCATGTCGACCAGGCCACCGGCTACGGTTTTGCCTGCGACAACTGCCATAGCGGCGGGATGCCGGCCAGCCCGGTCTACGATGACTCCAGGATCCAGATCGGCTTTGCCACCTTCGGCCGCGCTGGAGAAAATACCATCTTCCACGGCCAGACCGCGGTGTCCCCGGCGGTCACCGGCTACGACTACAGGCCACCAACGGCACCGCGGTGGTCAAGGACGATGCCCTGACCTGTGACAACGTCTACTGCCACAGCGACGGCAAGAGCAGTGTGGACGGCCGCCGGGTCACCGGCCGCTCACTGGCCTGGGATGGCTCCGCTTCCGATCCCCAGGGGGACAGCGACACCTGCAACAACTGCCACGGCCGGCCGCCGGCCGGCGACGCCCACTGGACTCACATCTCCCGGGGCTGCACCTGCGAGCTGTGCCATGCCACCAGTGTGCAGAAGGATCCAGCTGCCGGCGCCATCTCGATCCGGGACCGGTCGATCCATGTCAATGGCCGGATGGACGTGGTGGCCGCCCCCCAGTTCTTCGCCCACCAGGCCTGGCAGCCATTGAGCTTTGTTTATCAGCCCAAGGTCGGCGGTGGCACCTGCTCCAGCAACGCCTGCCACATCTCCTGGCGGTTCAGCAATCCCATCGATTGGCGCAACGAGCTGCCGCCGGCCGAGCTGCCGCCGCCGGCGCCCACGGCCCTGACCATGTCCAGCACCTCGGTCAATGGGCTCGCCTTCTCCTGGCGTCACCTGCCCCATGGCCGGCTGGACTACGAAGAGGGCTTCACGGTGGAAAGATCCCTCACCGGCACCGGCGGCTGGGTGCAGATCGGCACTGCGCCGGCCATCAACCACGCTATGGGCGGCACCTCCAGCAGCTTTGTCGACCAGGGCCTGGAGCCCAATACCCCGTAGATGAAGGTCTCCGCTGGCAGCGTCGGCCATGTTCTTTGGACCACCACCAGCGACACCGCAGAATCGATGTCCAAGGCCCTGGCCTTCACCCCCATCGTCGACGGCCAGTTCCATCTGTACGCCCTGGATCTGTCCGGCCATCCCCAGTGGGCCGGCAAGGACATCCGCAGCCTGCGCCTGGATCCCACGGACGTGGCCGGCGCCGCCATGGCCATCGATTTCATCCAGACGGTACCGCCGCCTGCCCCGGCCGCGGCGCCGCCCGCCGCCCCCAGCGGCCTGGTGGCGTCCGCTGTCTTCCACAACCGGGTCGACCTCCGGTGGACAGACCATGCCGACGACGAGGACGGCTTCGTCGTCGAGCGGTCCACCGATGGCAGCACCTGGGTCGTGGCAGCGGACAATGGCAGCAACTTCGTGACCAGCACCGTCTCCGGGCTTGCCCGGGCCACCAGCTACTGGCTCCGGGTCAAGGCGGTCAACGGTCAGGGGGAATCCGCCAGCAGCAACGTGGTGGCGGTCACCACCGCGGCGAGCCCGGTGAGCTTCCAGTTCGAGGCGGCCGGTGACACCGAGGGCTGGGTGAAGAACACCCACCTGACCTCCCTGGTGGTGTCGGGTGGCGCGCTGGCCACCTCCAGCACCGGCACCGATCCTTACCTGCGACGCAGCGGCATGTCCTTTGCCGGCAACGAGGTGCCCCTGCTGGCGGTGCGCATGAAAACCAGCTGCAGCGCGGCGGCCACCACCACCGGCCAGCTCTTCTGGACCCACAGCACTGCTCTGTCCGAGTCGGAGCTGAGGAAGATTAACTTCGCGGTCACCGCCGACGGCCAGTTCCACGACTACCTGATCGACACGGCGGCCCATGGCGAGTGGGCCGGCCGGGAGATCCGCAGCCTGCGCCTGGATCCCACGGTCACCAGCGGCTGCGCCATCGAGATCGACTCCATCGCCACCGCGCCCTGAGGCAGGCTCAGCCGCTCCGGCAGCCTGCTGGCTTGTGGCCGGCCAGCGCCGACCGGTCAATCGGTGGCCGGGACCACGGCCCCGTCGCCGCCGGTCCCCAGCTCGACGATCAGGGCCTCCAGGCGGCGGGCCAGGATCTCCTCGGCATTGAGACCGGCCCTCCTGGCCCGCTCCACCAGGGCCAGGAGGGCGTCGGCCAGCTGGCGGGCATCATCGGCCGGGGTTGCCTCCGGTGGCGGCGCAGCCAGAGACGCCAGGGTGCCGGTGAGATCCGGCAGCGGCAGGCCGTCCGCCGTGGCCCGGGAGAGGATCTTCTGCGCCCGGCGCAGGGCGGGCAGGGTGCGGGGGATGGAGGCCAGACGGTCGGCCCGGCCTTCCGCCGCCTTCAGCCGCTGCCAGGCGGCCCGCTGCGCGGCCTCGTCTGCCAGGCGCTCGCTGCCGAAGACGTGGGGGTGGCGCCGGATCATCTTGGCGATGATGCCGGCGGCCACCGCCGGCATGGCGAAGGCCCCCCGCTCGGCGTAGAGCTGGCTTAGAAAGACGATGTGGAACAGCACATCGCCCAGCTCCTCGCAGACGTGGCCGGGATCCTGGCGATCCAGGGCCTCGGCCAGCTCGTAGGTCTCCTCGATGAGGTGGCCTTTCATGCTCTCGTCATCCTGGCGCTGGTCCCAGGGACAGCCCTCCGGCCCCCGCAGCCGGGCGACGATCCGGATGAGCTCTTCCAGCTTGGCTCCCGCCCCCTCGTTGGCTTGGCTCATCTCCCCCCTCCTCTTTTCCGGCTCCTGGCCTGGCGCGCCGCCTCAGTTCTGAACGTCCGTGCAGGTCCGCTGGCTGCGGATTGACCGCGCGACGGCCCCCCAATCTATACCCGGGGTACTGTTTTGCAAGGCCGAAAAGGGCCGCTTCCGGTGCCGGATGCCGGCCCCTTTTTTGACTTGACGCCGGCCATTCCGGACACTAAGATGCCGACGACCTCTGTTGACAACTGAATGGGTCCTCATCGCCGGCAGAGGTGCCGCGTCACTCCGGCGGGCAGGGACCAGGGCTATGCGGGATCCGTCCCCCGGACCCCGACGGATGTGGTGGATCGCGGCTGAGGGAGCCAAATCACACGAAGCAAAGGAGGAGCGTACGATGTCTGTCTATGTGGTGGGGCACAAGAGTCCGGATACCGATTCTGTGGCGGCGGCGATCGCCCTGGCCAACCTGCGCAAGGCCCAGGGCATGGATGCCGTGCCGGTCATGCAGGGACCGCTCAATCCCGAGGCCCAGGTGGTGCTCAGCAAGTTCGGGGCCGCGACCCCGGAGATCATGACCGACGCCGCCGGCAAGAAGATCATTCTGGTGGATTTCAGCGACCTGGCCCAGGGCCCGGCCAACATGAGCGCCAATGACGTCGTCGAGATCGTGGATCATCACAAGATCGGCGACGTCACCACCAACAACCCCATTTTCTTCTACGCCAAGCCGGTGGGCTGCACCTGCACCGTCATCACCGAGATGTACAAGAGCGCCAACGTCGCCATCTCCAAGCAGATGGCCGGCATCATGCTGTGCGCCATCCTGAGCGATACCGTCAACTTCAAGTCCCCCACCTGCACCGACGAGGACAAGGCGGCGGTGGCCGAGCTCGCCAAGATCGCCGGCATCACCGACCGGGACGCGGTGTTCATGGAGATGCTCAAGGCCAAGTCCTCCATCGACGGCGTGCCGATCAACGACCTCTTGAACCGCGACTTCAAGGACTTCGACATGAACGGCAAGAAGGTGGGCATCGGCCAGTTGGAGCTGGCGACCATCGACCAGGCCGCTGGGGTCCGCTCCGACTTGGTCAAGGCCCTCCAGGGTCTCAAGGCCGACGGCCGCCACTCGGTCCTGTTCATGCTCACCGACGTGGTCAAGGAAGGCACCGATCTTCTGGTGGTCTCCGAGGATCCGGCCCTCATCGAGAAGGCCTTTGGTGGCAAGCTCCAGGGCGAGTCCATGTGGCTGCCCGGCATGATGAGCCGCAAGAAGCAGACCGTGCCGCCGCTGCAGAAGGCCTTCGGCTGCTGAGATCCTTTCCGCCGCTGTTCGGCCACACGGTCCAAGGCCCCGGGGGGTTGCCCCCTGGGGTCTTTTTTTATGCGCCGAGGCCTCCGCTCGCCGGCCAAGGCACGAGGAGAGGCGCAGACGACCCGGTCATGGCTCGTGCAGTGCCCCTGTGCAGGGTTGGCGGATCCGCTGCCGGCCGCAAGCTCCGGAGGGGTGGCTTTCCGGCATGCGGCAACCGCCCCTTCATCTGCCCCAGCGGACCGCTCTTGGCAATGATCCGCAGCCAGCAGCTGGCTTGACCGGCGCGGCTTCCGGGAGGCATACGATGGACATCCCGGCCAGGACAACGGTGCCTCGGCCGCAGCCCCCATGGAACACGCCAAGGAGAGATATGCCCATGCGATGCCGGGGGGGCAGGACGGGTGGGGAAGGGGATTCCGGCTTCCGCGTTTCCGAACGGCTATTCCGGATTGCCGAATGGACTCCTTGTCGGGCAGCCGGCAACCATCCGACCAACTGGTTGAAATTGCTGGATGTTGAAAGAAGACCTCCCGCTCGGCAGGGTGGCGCCCTTTATGCATAGCCTTCTGCGCAGGCGGCACCCTGAGCCGTCGTGGCGGCCAAAGATGCTAATCGGCCGCCTCCCCCCCAGGGCGGGGACTCTCACACTTGGCAGAACAAGGCAACCGAAGGAGCGAGACCACGATGAAGAGACTGCTGCGGGCCGCATTGGCAACCGGATTCTTGATGCTCGGCATGACCAACCTGGCACAAGCATCGACGGTTATTTACTCCAATCCCAACCTGGGCGACCATACCACAGATGCCGTGACCATCAATCTGAGTGGCCTGGCGCCACATTCAACGGTCACCGTCAATTTTGACCTCTTCATCATGGACAGCTGGGATGGCTCGGATGGTGGCTGGTCACCAGACGCCTTCGGTTTCAGTGTGGACGGGGCGGCTCAGGGCTGGACATTTGACAACTTCGGCGGGGCCGAGTCCAACACCGATACCGCCGATGGAATCGGCAACTACAACGGCATCAACAGCTGGGGGCCAATCGATCGCTACTTCCAGAACTACAACAACGGCTTCACCTTTGCCCACACGGCGACCACGTTGAGCCTCTCCTTCTATGGCTATGGCTCTGGATTTCAGGGCATCAACGATGAATCCTGGCGCGTGACGGAGCTGGTAGTCTCCTCGGATGCCGGGACCCCGGTGCCCGCGCCTGCCTCCATCCTCCTTCTGGGCTCTGGCCTTGCCGGCCTGGCCTGCCGGCGGCGACAGAGATAGCACGGGGCTCGTTTCCCCTCTGCCCCCAAAGGCAGGGCCGCTCATCTCCGGGCGGCCCTGCCTTTTTTTGGGTGCGTGCCACGACACCTCCGGCGGGTAGCGCTCCGCTTCGGTCTCGCCGGCAACGGGTGCAGCGGCTCGGGGCGGCGGTCGTTGTCTCCTTCAGGCCGGGCCTGGTGGTCCGGCCGGGTCGGCGGGGGTGAAGAAGGGCTCCAGGCTGCTCAGGTTGGCGTCGATCTCCATGGAGAGCATCTGCGCCAGGGAGTGAAGGATGGTCATGGCGTTGCGGTCGGCGTCCCGGGAGGAGATGGCCCGGATCCGTTGCAGGATGGACTCGTTGATCTGCTGCACCCGGCTGTAATGAGCGTCCAGCTCCTTGAGGCCGAGGTCCGGGGGATGACCTTCCTTGAACCGGAAGTACTGGCCTAAGAGGTAGAAGGAGATGGCCCGGACCATGGTCTCCTCCACCGTGGAGAACGGCAGGTGGAAGCGGGCCATGGGCTTGAAGGGCTGCATGACCGGGCAGCCGCTGGTGGCCATCACCAGGCCGAGGATGGAGTACAGGCCGTCCTGGACGGAGGTGTCCTTGGCATAGGTGCGGTCGGCGGTGATGCAGCGGACATGAACCTGATCGAAGGAGGGGGTGTCCGCGAAGGCGTCGACGATGCGGGCAATGCTGGCGGCCAGGGGGCAGATCGCCTCCGGGTCCGGTGGCAGGGGACAGCAGGGGCACTGGTGGTCGGTGAGGGCGGTCCAGGGCGGCGGCTCCCCCCCGGCCTTGGCAAGGAGGACCAGCCGCTCCATGTCGATGTCCAGGGGGAAGACCTTCACCGGACTGTCCGGGAAGTGGAATTCGTAGCGGACGGTGGCGACGCCGGTGTCCTGCATGGGGATCTCCTGTCGGTCGGTCGATCTCACTCCTTCGGCGGCTCGCCCACCAGCTCGATCATCCGGTCGGCGGGCTTGAAGCCGGGGATAACCCGGCCGTCGCCCAGGATCAGGGTAGGGGTGCTGTTGATCCGCAAGCGGGCGCCCAGGGCGATGTTCTGGTCCACAGCCTCGCCGGCGCAGGTGGCAGCCGGAATCGGTTTTCCCGCCAGGCTGTCCTCCAGCAAGCCAAGCGAGGCGGCACAGACGATGGCCTTCGCCTTGTCGTAGGCGGTGGGGTGGGACTGCAAAGGGAACATCTTGATGTAGAACGCGATATCCGGCCGCTGGGCCACCACCGCCTGCATCTCCGGCTGCAGCTTCTGGCAGTAGCTGCATTCCGGGTCATCGAAGACGATGATCCGGTTGGCCGCCTGCCGGCTTCCCAGGACCAGGGCGTCCTCCAGGGGGATCTGGCTGACGTCCACCCGGTTCATCTCGATGACCTTCTCCCGGGTCAGGTTCTCCTGGGTGGCGATGCGGATGACATTGCCGCTGACCACGAACCGCTTGGAATAGTCGATGTAGACCGGGAACTTCCGGTCGTTCTGGCGGACTTCCACCATCCACAGCCCTGGCACTTCGCTGTCTTGAACCGTCAGCACCTCGCTGACCATGTCCTTCAGGAGCTTTTCGGCATCGGGCTTCGACAGCTCGTGGCAGTCCCGGCATTGGCCAACCCCGCAGCCACTCTCCTGGAAGGCGATGGCATGGGTGACCGGCCCGAAGACCGCCAGGAGGGCGACAAGAAGCGTGGTGAACGGCATGGGCAGGATCTCGCTGACAGCCTGATTGACGGGCAGGGCCACCTGGCTCTCTTAAAAGCGCCAGCGGCCTCGGTGGCGGGCGGACAAGGGCGGCCGCCGGCATGGCGGCTCGATCGTATCCGCTGTTATACCCGGTTTCGCGGCCGAATTCAAAGCCCGCCCGGTGGCGCCGAGGGCGGGGGGCGGTGATTGCTGCGCTGCCGGAATCGCAGTAAGATGCCCTTTTTTGGGCCAAGCTCCGACCCGTGGCCGATCTCGACTGGGCTGCCGTGAGCACTCATGACCGACCTCCGCAACCGACCCGCCTTGTGGCTGCTGCTCGTGGGCCTGCTGGTTCCGGCTCTGGGGCTGGGCCTCGTCCGCGGAATGCGGCAGCGGGGACAGCCCGGCGGGGAGCCGGCTCCGCCTCCCGTGGTGGAGCCGGCCGGCCAGAGCGCTGCCCCGGCCAGCGGGGATGCGGATCCCGGCCCGCAACGTCTCGGCTTGCCAGCCGGGGTCTATCAGGCGTTGCGGCAGGCGCTTCCTGACCGGCTGACGACCAGGGAGCGCCGGGAGCGCCTGCGGCTCATGAGCGAGCGCTACCGCCTGGTCCGCAACCGGCTCGCGGCATGGGAGGAGGACAGTCTGTCCGGCGATCCCGGGGCGGCTCAGCTTCTGATCTGGCTCAATGCCGGTGAGCTGGGCCGGCTGCACGAGGAGCTGGCCCGCCTGGCCGGCCAGGCCCGGGAGAAGGCCACCGGCGGCCAGGGGGCTCTGGCCGCCGCCACCCTGCTCGGCTTCGACGGCGACCGGGCCTTCATGCTGCTGGCCACCGCCGAGGCGGCCAGTATCTATGGCCAAGCGACAGAACTGGTGCCGGCCGGAGCAGGAGCCGACGGGCTGTTGGCCGACCTCCTGGCCCGCCAGGCCGCGGCTGCCGAGGAGCTGGGGGAGATGCCGGCGGCCAGTCAGCTCCGAACCCGGGTGCTGGCCCTGACCCTGTCCTCGCACGGAGGCCGCCACCCAGCCGCGGCCTCCGCTGCTTTGGCCCTGGCCCAGACGCAGGAAAGAGTGGGCGATCTCGGCCAGGCCGAGGCCGGCTATTTGCAGGCCCTGGCGGCCTTGGCCGCCGTGGAGCCACGGCAGCGGGGCCGGTTGGCTGCCTGTCTTCTGGGGCTTGGCCGGGTCAATCGGGACCGGGGCGACCTGCCGGTGGCCAAGGCTGCGCTGGAGGCGGCGCTCGCGGAGTGGCGGGCCGCCCTGGGGCCTTCCCATTCCGACCTGTTGCCAACGCTCCGGGCTCTGGCCGAGGTGCAAAAGGCTTTGGGGGAGACCGCCGCAGCTGCTGGCACCCTGGAGCAGGCCCTGGCCATCCAGCGCCGCATCCTGGAGGCGGATGATCCGGAGCTGGCCGAGACCTTGACCGACCGGGGGCGTCTGTTCCTGGCCCAGGGGCAGCCCCAGGCTGCGGAGCCGCTCCTGCGGGAGTCGTACGCCATCCGCCGGCAGGAGTTTGGCCCTGACCACGCCTGGACCGCGGCCAGCCTCTCGGATCTGGTGGACTGCCTGCGCCTGGCCGGGCGGTTGGGGGAGGCGGAGCCGTTAGCCGGCCAGGCGGTCGCGGTATGGGAAAGGCTTTTCGGGGTGGAGCATCCCTTCGTAGCCGGTCAGCTGCAGCTTGTGGCCAGCCTGCGTCTGGCAACCCAGGGACCGGGCGCTGCCCTGCCGCTCCAGGCCCGGGCGGTGGCGATCTGGGAAGCCACCTTTGGCACCCAGGCACCTGAGCTTGTCGAGCCGCTCTTGATCCTGGCGGATCTCCAGGAACGGGTCGCTCAGCCGGTTGCGGCGGAGGAGACCTACCGCCGGCTGCTGGGGATCATCGAGGCCAGCCAGGGCACGGCAGCCCTGGAGCTGGTGCCGGCCCTGGGGGGCCTGGCCAGCGTTCACGAGCAGGGGGGGCGCCTCGCCGAGGCCGAGGCCTCGTTGCGCCGGGCGGTGGATCTCTTGGCGGCCCAGCCCGGTGCCGACCGGGGCGAGCTGGCCCGCTGGCAGGCCCGCCTGGCCCGTCTGCTGCTGGCTGAGCGGCGGACCGAGCCCGCTGAGGTCTTGTTCCGGGAGGCCCTGGCCGGTGCCGAGCAGGCCGTGGCGCCCAGCGATTCCCTGCAAGGCGAGATCCTCAATGACCTGGCGCGGCTGCTCCACGGTCAGGGTCGCTTCCGGCAGGCCGACACCCTCTACCGTCGTGCCCTGAGCGTCTGGGAGGAGCACCTGGGGCCGGAGCATCCCTATGTGGCGGCGGTGCTCAGAAACCTGGCTGGTCTTCATCAGGACCAGGGACGCTACCAGGAGGCCGAGCCGCTCCTGCGGCGCAGCCTGGCGATCTGGGAGCAGGCCTTCGGGCCGGAGCACGGCAACATCGTCCTGGGACTGTCTGCTCTGGCTGCCAACTGCCAGGCCCAGGGGCGCTACATGGAGGCGGAGGGGCTGTACAAGCGGGCCCGGGATATGGGCCAGCGCCTGGACAGGCAGCGGGCGGGCTCGGCCCAGGAAGGGACAGGGGGGCAGCCGTGAGCGGGCCATCCAGCACTGGGGAGCAGCTGTTGACGGTTCAGGGGCTCAAAAAATATTTTCCGCTGCGGCGCGGCGTTCTGCAACGGCCGGCGGGCTGGATCAAGGCGGTGGACGGCATTGACCTGGCGATGGCCCCGGGCCAAACCCTGGGGCTGGTCGGGGAGAGCGGCTGCGGCAAGTCCACCGTGGGCCGGCTGGTGCTCCGGCTCCTGCCCGCCGACGGCGGCCGGGTTCTCTTCCAGGATCAGGACCTGGGCCGCATGCCGGCAGGGGAGCTGCGGCGTCTGCGGCGGCAGATGCAGATCATCTTCCAGGACCCGTACGGATCCTTGAACCCCCGTATGACCGTAGGCGAGGCTATCGAGGAAGGGGTGCGGCAGGAGGGCGGTCGCGGCCCGGAGCGCCGGGCCCGGGTGGCCGAGCTTCTGGAGATGGTGGGCCTGCCCCGGGCGGCGGCCGGCCGTTACCCCCACGAGTTTTCCGGCGGCCAGCGCCAGCGGGTCGGCATTGCCCGGGCGCTGTCTGTCCGGCCGCGGCTCATCGTGTGCGACGAGCCGGTGTCAGCCCTGGACGTGTCCATCCAGTCCCAGATCGTGAACCTTTTGACCGATCTCCAGGCCGAGCTGGGGCTTGGCTACCTGTTCATCTCTCACGACCTCCATGTGGTGGGCTATCTCAGCCACACGCTGGCGGTCATGTATCTGGGGCATATCATGGAGTATGGTCCCTGCGGGGCGGTCTTTGCCCGGCCCAGCCATCCGTACACCCGGGCGCTTCTGGCGGCAGTGCCTTCTGTACGTCCGGACGAAGGCCGTGGTCTCGCGGTCCTGCCCGGCGAGCCGCCGAGCCCGGTGGATCTCCCCCGGGGCTGCCGCTTCCAGGGCCGCTGTCCCCTGGTGGAGGCCCGCTGCCGGGCCGGGGCAATCGCCGCCTACGCCATTGGCCCTGGCCACTGGGCCCGCTGCTGGAAGGCGGGCGGACAGGTCCTGGAGCCCGGTCTTCAGTCGTGAGCCACCCGGATGGCCCGGGGGAAGAGATGAAAGACAGCCGGCCGCCGTCTGCCGGTAGGCACGAAAGTCTATGGTCTGGGAGGAGTCACCATGAATGAGCCGATTGTCGATGTCATCATCATTGGCAGCGGGCCGGCGGGACTGCAGGCCGCCATCCATGCTGTGCGCAAGAAGGCCTCGGTGCTGGTCCTGGGCCGGCCGGAGCGCAGCAGCCTGGCCGGCGCCCATGTGGAGAATTATCTGGGGGTGGAGGGGGTCTCGGCCGGCGAGGAGCTGGTGGCCATCGGCCGGCGGCAGGCGCTGGCCTTTGGCGCCCGCCTCCTTGGCGAGGACGTCCTGGCGGTGCGGCAGGAGGGGGACGGCTTTGTGGTGGAGAGCGAAGGCGGCGGGCAGCACCAGGGCCTGGCGGTGATCCTGGCCACCGGCACCGCCCGCAAGAAGCTCAAGGTGAAAGGGGAGAAGGAGCTGGCCGGCCGTGGGGTGAGCTACTGTGTGGACTGCGACGCCAACTTCTTCCGCAACCAGCGGGTGGCGGTGGTGGGCAACGAGAGCGCTGCGGCCGATGGCGCCTTGACCTTGACCCGGTATGCCCGGCAGGTCACCCTCATCGCCCGGGAGCTGGCAGTCTCCGACGCCCTGGCGCAACGGTTGGCGGCAAGCCCGGTGGAGGTTCGCCAGGGGGTCTGGGTGCAGGAGGTCCTGGGGGAGCAGGAGGTGGCGGGCCTTCTCCTGGACGATGGCCGCCGCCTGGAGCTGGAAGGGGTGTTCGTGGAGCTGGGGGCCAAGGGCGCCCTGGAGCTGGCCACCAGCCTGGGTGTGGACCTGGACCCCGAGGATTTCACCCACATCCTGGTGGACCGCAAGGGCCGCACCAACCTGGCTGGGGTCTACGCCGCCGGCGACATCACCGGCCATCCGTACCAGATGGCCAAGGCGGTGGGCGAGGGCTGTGTGGCCGGCTGGGAGGCGGCCAACTACGCCCGCAGCCGCCGCCGGGCTGCCGGCGGCTGACCGCGAGCCGGTTGCAGCCAGCCCTTGGCCATGGTATATAGTGCCCTCCCGTTGGCCGAGCAGGATGCGGCCTGCATGGCCCTGGCCCTGGAAGAGGCGCAGGCCGCGGCGATCCGGGGCGAGGTGCCGGTGGGCGCGGTGCTGGTGGACGGGAGCGGCCAGGTGCTGGCCCGGGATGGCAACCGCAGCCGGGAGCGCCACGACCCTACTGCCCATGCCGAGATTCTGGTGCTGCGGGCCGCCGGGCAGAGGCTGGCCAATTACCGGTTGACCGGCACCACGGTGTATGTGACCGTGGAGCCCTGTGCCATGTGCGCCGCGGCCCTGGTGCATGCACGGGTTGCGCGTCTGGTCTACGGCGCCGACGACCCCAAGGCGGGGGGGGTCGCTTCCCGCTACCGGATCGGGCAGGATGGCCTTCTGAACCACCGCCTGACGGTCTGCGCCGGGGTGGCGGCGGAGGCCTGTGGCGGGATCTTGAAGGATTTCTTTCGCGTCCGCCGGCCCCTTGCGGGCGGTTATGCTGGGATCGAGGTCAGGGGGCGGGATGCCGCCAGCGGTTGCGGAGAGGTACCGAAGCGGTCATAACGGGGGCGACTCGAAATCGTCTGTCCTGGGGAACCGGGACCGTGGGTTCGAATCCCACCCTCTCCGCCAAAGCCATGTCGTCAGCCGGAAGCCTGAAATGCCCGTTGGGGTATGGCGGCCCGCCGGGAGGAGATATCCCTCGACAACCGTTTGCCATCAGGAGAGGTGACCGAGAGGCCGAAGGTGCACGATTGGAAATCGTGTGTTCCGGGAAACTGGGACCGTGGGTTCGAATCCCACCCTCTCCGCCAGGAAGAAAGGACTTCGGTTTGATAGCCGGGTCCTGCGCAACAAAGTCTTGCGAACCCCGCCAGGTCCGGGAGGAAGCAACGGTAGCAAGATCCTTTGTGTGCCGCAGGGTGCCTGGCTATCATTTTTTTCGGGGCCAGCTGATGCTGTCTGGTCCGGCGAGCGCGCCATGAGCTACCTGGTGCTGGCCCGCAAGATGCGGCCGCAGACCTTTGCCGATGTCATCGGCCAGCGGTCGGTGGTCGCCACCCTGGAGAATGCCCTGCGGCGGGACCGGGTGCCCCATGCCCTCATCTTCTCCGGGGTGCGGGGGGTGGGCAAGACCACCCTGGCCCGGATCATGGCCAAGGCCCTCAACTGCGTCGAAGGTCCCACCCCAACCCCCTGCAACCGCTGTCCGCCCTGCCAGGAGATCACCGCCGGCGCGGCCCTGGACGTGCAGGAGATCGACGGCGCCTCCAACCGGGGTATCCAGGAGATCCGGGACCTCAAGGAGAACATCCGCTACTTCCCGACCCAGTGCCGCTTCCGGGTGGTGATCATCGACGAGGTGCACATGCTCACCACCGAGGCCTTCAACGCCCTGTTGAAGACCCTGGAGGAGCCGCCGGCCCACGTCTACTTCCTGTTCGCCACCACCGAGCTGCATCGGGTGCCTGTGACCATCCTCTCCCGGTGCCAGCGCCATGAGCTCAAGAGGGTGTCGATGGCCGAGCTGGCAGCCTTCTTCCGCCGGGTGGCCGACGGGGAGGGGGTAGCGATCTCGGATCGGGCCCTGGGCCTGGTGGCTCGGGAGGCCGGGGGCTCGGTGCGGGACGGCCTGTCCCTGCTGGATCAGATCTTTTCCTTTGCCGGCGAGTCGGTGGCGGATACCGACGTCCTGGAGGTGCTGGGCCTGGTCGACCGCCGGCTCATTGAGGAGATGGCCCGAGCCATTCTGGCCGCCGACCTGGGACGCTGCCTCGGGGTGCTGGCGCGGGTGAGTCAGATCGGCGGCGACGTGCGCCGCTTCGCCCAGGATCTGGTGGAATACTTCCGGGCTCTCCTCGTGTGCCGGCTGGCCCAGAAGCCAGCCGAGCTCATTGATCTGCCGGAGGAGGAGCTGGCGGCGGCCAGGGACTTGGCAGCCGGTCACGCCGTGGAGGCGTTGGGACAGCACTTTCACCACCTGGTCCAGGGGGTGGAGGCCATGGGGCGGGCGGCCCAGCCGCGGCTGGTGCTGGAGACCGCACTCATCCGGGCCATGCAGGCCGGCCAGCTCGTGCCCCTGGACGAGGTGCTGGACAGGCTGGATCGCCTGCTGGCTGCAGGGACTCTGCCGGCCGGCCTGGGTTGGCCGGTGGAGCCGGCGGCGCTGTTGGCCCAGCCGGCCGGGGCCCCGGGCCTGCCCCGGCCGGTGCCAACCGGGGGACCGGGCCAACCGGCGGCCAATGCCCCCGCGCCGGCCCCCGCCGAGCCCCGCCGGCCGCCGGCTGCCGCCGAGCCGCTCCCGGTGACGGGGCCAGCGGGCAACCGCTCGGTGCGCCAGGGCTGGGACGAGTTCATCGGCTATGTCAAGGGCCGCAAGCCATGGCTGGCCCACTCCCTGCGTCTGGCCGACGGGGTCCGGGAGGAAGGGGGCAGTCTTGTGGTACGCTTCGGGCAGGCCAGCGACGGTGCGGTGCTCCAGGACCAGGAGAACGTACGCCTGATCGCCGGCTATCTGGCTGATTTTTTTCAGCGGGAGCTGCGGGTCGTCATCGACACCCCGGCCGGTATCCCGGAGTCAGCGCCGGCCGCGGCCACCAGTGGTCCCGACCCCGGCGCAGAGCGCCGGGCCCTGGCCGCCGAGCCGCTGGTGCAAGCCGCGGTGGAGATCTTCGGCGGCGCCATCACCGAGATCCGCACCAGCGACGCCAGAAAGCCCTGAGGGCCGGAGGAAAGACACCATGAACATGGATCAGCTGTTCAAACAGGCCCAGCAGTTTCAGAAAAGGATCGCCGAGATGCAAGAGGACCTGGGCTCCCGGCGGGTGACTTCGTCCGTAGGCGGCGGCATGGTGCAGGCCACCGTGAACGGCCGCCATGAGCTGGTCGCCCTGACCATCGAGCCGACGGTGATCGACCCCGCCGATCCGACCCTGCTCCAGGATCTGGTGATCGCCGCGGTGAACGATGCCCATTCCAAGGCCGCGGCCATGGCCCAGGAAGAGATGGGCAAGCTCACCGGCGGGATGCGCATTCCGGGCCTCTTCTAGGCGCTGCCATATGCGGGAGACCATGCCGGCGGCCCTGGTCCGGCTCATCGAAGACCTGCACCGCCTGCCGGGCATCGGCAGGAAGACCGCCACCCGGCTGGCTCTGTTCCTGCTGCGCCGGCCGGCGGCGGAGGCGCAGGCCCTGGCCCGGAGCCTGGCGGAGCTGCATGGTGCCATCCGCCTCTGTTCGGTTTGCTGCGCCTTTTCGGCGACCGATCCCTGCCCCGTCTGCGCCGATCCGTCCCGGGACCGGGGCCTGGTCTGCGTGGTGGAGGAGGCCAGCGATCTGGCCGCGGTGGAGAAGTCCGGTACCTACCGGGGCCTGTACCATGTCCTCCACGGCGTGCTGTCCCCCGTGGACGGCATCGGGTCCGAGGAGCTCAAGGTGGATCTGCTCGTGGCCCGGGCCCGGCAGCCGCAGATCCGGGAGGTGCTGATTGCCACCAGTTCCACGGTGCCGGGGGAGGCGACGGCAGCCCTCCTCATCCAGCGCCTGCGCGGAGGAGCGGCTCGGATCTCCCGGTTGGCCTTCGGTATTCCCATGGGCATGGACATCAAGTATGCTGACGAGGTGACCCTGGCCCGGGCCATCGAGGGCCGCCGGCCGTGTGCGCCGGGTCCGGTGGACGGCCAGGGGCAGGGGGGAGCAAACGGGGGCTGACGGCCGGCGGCCGGCCGTCAGAGCGGCGTCCCGGGCCATATTCCCCTTGACTTCGCCACCGTTTGCTGGTATTTGAACGGGGTCCCGCCGTGACCTTGCCAGGAAGCGTTGGACCAAACAGAACAGGCGCGTAGCTCAGTGGGAGAGCGCTACCTTGACGCGGTAGAAGTCGGCGGTTCAATCCCGCCCGCGCCTACCATTCCTGTTTCCGTCGGTTGTTGACATCGGTGTTTGTGCTGGCTGCTCGGCTTCGCAACGATCCGCCGTCGTTGCGGAGCTTCCTTTTTCCTGTGGGGCGGGCATGAGCGTGATCACTGTATCGCTGCCGGACGGTCAGGCCAAAGAGGTCGATGCCGGCACCACCGTGGCGGGCGCCCTGGCCGAGCTGCTGTCCAAGAAGCAGGCCAAAAGAGCCCTGGCAGCGCGCACTGCCGACGGCCAGCTTCTGGACCTGAGCCGACCGCTGGCGGTGGACACGGTCCTGACGTCTCTTGCCGAGGACGCCCCGGAGTCCCTGGCGATCCTCCGCCACAGCACCGCCCATATCATGGCGGCCGCGGTGCGGGAGCTGTTCGGGCCCGGGGTAAAGGTGGCGATCGGGCCAGCCATCGACAACGGCTTCTATTACGATTTCGACCGCGCCGAGCCGTTTACGCCCGAGGATTTCGAGGCCATTGAGGCTCGGATGCGGGAGCTCATTGCCCAGGCGCTGCCCTTTGTCCGGGAGGAGATGGATCGTGCCGCGGCCATCGCCCTCTTCCGGGAGCTTGATGAGCCGTACAAGGTGGAGCTGCTGGAGGAGCTGACCGAGCCGATCGTCTCGGTCTACCGTCAGGGCAGCTTCCTGGACCTGTGCCGGGGGCCGCATATTCCCCACAGCGGCTGGATCCGGGCCTTCAAGCTGACGCAGGTGGCTGGGGCTTACTGGCGCGGCGACGAGACGCGGCCCATGCTGCAGCGCCTCTATGGCACTGCCTTCTTCGAGGAGAAGGCCCTGAAGGCCCATCTGGCAGCCCTGGAGGAGGCCAAGCGCCGGGATCACCGCCGGTTGGGCAAGGATCTGGAGCTGTTCGCCATCCAGGATGGCGTGGGCCCGGGGCTCATCCTCTGGCAGCCCAAAGGCGCCCTGGTGCGCCGGCTGATCGAAGACCACTGGAAGGAGATGCACAACCGGCACGGCTACGAGCTGCTCTACACACCCCATATCGCCCGCCTGGACCTGTGGCGGCGCAGCGGCCATCTCGACTTCTACAGCGAGAACATGTACGCGCCGATGGCCATCGATGAGGTGCCCTACCAGCTCAAGCCCATGAACTGCCCCTTCCATATCGCCATCTACAAGGTACGGCGGCGCAGCTACCGGGAGCTGCCGATCCGCTGGTGCGAGCTGGGCACGGTCTACCGTTACGAGCGCACCGGGGTGCTGCACGGCCTCATGCGGGTGCGGGGCTTCACCCAGGACGACGCCCACATCTTCTGCCGGCCGGACCAGTTGGAGGACGAGATTTTCAACATCCTGGACCTCAACCTCCAGGTGCTGTCCACCTTCGGTTTTGACCAGTACGACATCTACCTGTCCACCCGGCCCGAGAAGTACGTGGGCAGCGACGAGCACTGGCAGCAGGCCACCGACGCTCTGCGCTTGGCCCTGGAGAAAAAGGGTATGGCGTATGCCATCGACCCCGGTGAAGGGGTGTTCTACGGCCCCAAGATCGACATCAAGATCAAGGACGTTCTGGGGCGCGCTTGGCAGTGCTCGACCATTCAGGTGGACTTCAACCTGCCCGAGCGCTTTGATATCGGCTACACGGGTGAGGATGGCCAGGAGCACCGGCCGATCATGGTGCACCGGGCCTTGATGGGCTCCCTGGAGCGTTTTTTCGGCGTGCTCATCGAGCACTATGCTGGCGCCTTTCCGGTCTGGCTGGCCCCGGTGCAAGCGCGGCTCCTCACCGTGACCGACGAGCAGGCGGACTATGCCCAGGCCGTGCATCGCCAGCTGCAGCTGGCCGGCTGCCGGGTGGAGCTGGATCTGCGCAACGAGAAGCTCGGCTACAAAATCCGGGAGGCCCAGTTGGGCAAGGTGCCCTACATGGTGGTGATCGGCGACAAGGAGAAGGCTGACGGCACCTTGACCGTGCGGCTGCGGGACGGCCAGAACCTGCCGGCCATGACCCCTGCCGCCTTCCTGGAGCTGGTGGGGGAGGAGAGCCGCCGCGCCCGGGGCTTCTAGGGCGGTCGTTGCGCCTGGGGGCTTTAGGTATCGGAGCGGCTGGCGCATTGGCGCCGGTGGTTGGGGATCATTCGGTCGTTACAGGAGGTAGGGTATCAAAGGTAAGAAGCTGCCGCAGAGGCCAACGCAGGAGGTCAGGGTCCGGGTCAACCATATGATCAACGCTCCGGAGGTCCGTCTGATCGGCTCCGATGGCAAACAGATCGGGGTGGTCTCCAGCCGGCAGGCCTTGGCTCTGGCCGAGGAGGAGGGGCTGGATCTGGTGGAGATCGCTGCCGCTGCCACACCGCCGGTCTGCCGGATCATGGATCACGGCAAGTACCGGTTCGAGCAGAGCAAGAAGGCTCAGGAGGCCAAGAAGAAGCAGACGGTGGTGGAGGTCAAGGAGATCAAGTTCCGGCCCAAGACCGAGGAGCACGATCTGGCCTTCAAGATCCGTAACATCCGCAAGTTTCTGGAGCAGAAGAACAAGGTCAAGGTGACCTTGCGCTTCCGGGGCCGGGAGATCGCCTACGCCGATCAGTACGGGATGCAGCTCCTCACCAAAGTCGGGGAGGCCATTGCCGACGTCGGGGTGGTGGTGCAGCCACCGAAGATGGAGGGCCGGCAGATGGCCATGTTCCTGGGCCCCAAGCACTAAATACCGCCGGTCGTCCCCGTCCCCTGGGGACACGGTCCGACAGGAGTGATGATCCATGCCGAAGATGAAGACCAACCGCGGCGCTGCCAAGAGGTTCCGGCCTACCGGTGGCGGCCAGATGATGGCCAGCAAGGCCAACCACAGCCACATCCTCACCAAGAAGACCACCAAGCGCAAGCGCGGGCTGCGCAAGGCCGAGGTGGTGGACGACGCCAACCGTCGAGGCCTCAAGCGGCTTCTGCCGTACGTCTGAGAAAAGGGGTGCACTCATGCCACGAGTCAAGCGGGGCTTCAAAGCCCGCCAAAGACGCAACAAGGTGCTGAAGCTGGCCAAGGGCTACCGGGGCGGCCGCAGCCGTTTGTACCGGACCGCCACCGAGACGGTGGATCGGGCCCTGGTGTATGCGTACCGGGATCGACGGCAGCGCAAGCGGGATTTCCGCCGGCTGTGGATCGTCCGGATCGGCGCCGGAGCAGCCCTGCATGGTCTTTCCTACAGCCGGTTCATGGGCGGGCTCAAGAAGGCCAATGTCGAGCTGGACCGCAAGGTTCTGGCCCACTTGGCCCTGGTGGATCCGGCCTCCTTCGGCCAACTGGCCCAGTTGGCCTCCCAAAGCTTCGCCTCCTGAACCGACCTGTCGTGAGCCCCAAGATCACTGTCCCGGCCGGACCTTCGGACCTGGAGGCGGGTCTGGCTGCTTTGCGGATCCAAGCCCGGGAGGCCATCGCTGCAGCCACGGGGCCGGAGGCCGTGGAGGAGGCGCGGATCCGTTTCCTGGGCCGCAAGGGCCTTCTGACCGCCGCTCTTCGGGAGCTGGGCAAGGCGCCCGCCGCCGAACGGCCTCGCCTGGGGCAATTGGCCAATACGATCAAGGCGGAGCTGGAAGGGCTGCTGGCCGAGCGGCTGACCATGGCCAGCACCGCCCCCGCGCCGGTATCGACAGGGCCGCTGCTGGATCGCTCCTTGCCCGGGCGGGGCATGCCGTTGGGACGGCGCCATCCGGTGTCCCAGGTCCTGGAGGAGGTGTGCTCCATTTTCACCGATCTGGGTTTTTCGGTGGCCGAGGGACCGGACGTCGAGCTGGATTTCTACAACTTCGAGGCCCTCAATATTCCGCCCCACCACCCGGCCCGGGACATGCACGACACCTTCTACCTGGGGGAGGGGGTGCTCCTGCGCACCCACACCTCCCCCATGCAGATCCGGGCCATGCAGGCGCGTCGGCCCCCGTTGAGGATGATCGCGCCGGGCAAGGTCTACCGCTGCGACTCCGACATCACCCATACCCCCATGTTCCATCAGGTGGAAGGATTCCTGGTGGACCGCCGAGTCTCCTTCGGGGACCTCAAGGGACTCCTCTCGCTTTTCTGCCAGCGCATGTTCGCCCCGGACATCGCCTTGCGCTTTCGGCCTAGTTTCTTCCCCTTCACGGAGCCGTCCGTTGAGGTGGACATCGCTTGCGTCATCTGCGGCGGCAAAGGCTGTCGGGTGTGCAAGACGACGGGCTGGCTGGAAATCCTGGGCGCCGGCCTGATCGATCCGGAGGTCTTCCGGATGGTAGGCTACGATCCGGAGGAAGTGAGTGGCTTGGCCTTCGGCCTGGGGATCGAGCGGATTGCCATGCTCCGGTACGGCATCGATGACATCAGGCTTTTCTACGAAAACGACCTGCGCTTCCTGACCCAATTCTGAACGAGGCCAGCCACCGGGGTGCGTCCAGGACCTCCTTGGTGGCGTGGCCCCCCCTGGCAACGGCATGAAGTTCACCATCAACTGGCTCAAGGAGTACGTGGACACCCCGTTGTCGCCGGCGGCTGTGGCTGACGGCCTGACCATGCGCGGCCTGGAGGTGGAGTCGATCAGTCATCTGGCTCCGGCCCTGGACAACGTGGTGGTGGGCCAGATCCTGGAGGTGAGCCGCCATCCCAGCGCGGAACGTCTGGCGTTGTGCCGGGTGGCGATCGAGGGCACGGCCTTGCCGGTCGTCTGCGGTGCGGCCAATGCCCGCCCCGGCCTCTTGGCGCCCCTCGCCTTGCCGGAGGCGGTGCTGGCGGATGGCCGTCGGGTGTCCGCCGTGGAGATCCGAGGTCGGGCCTCGGCGGGCATGCTGTGCTCAGCCAAGGAGCTGGGCCTGGGGGATGACGCGACCGGCCTTCTGGAGCTGCCACCGACCTGCAGGCCAGGGCAGCCCCTGGCCACGGCTCTGGGTCTGGACGACTGGCTTATTGAGGTGGATCTCACCCCCAACCGGCCGGACTGCGCGTCGGTGATCGGGATTGCCCGGGAGGTGGCAGCGTTGACCGGCCAGCGGCTGGTCCGGCCACAGGCTGCCGCCGAGCTGCCGGCGCCGTCTGCAGATCTGCCCTTTGCTGTGGAGATCCAGGCCCCGGAGCACTGCCCTCGCTATGCCGCCCGCCTCATCACCGGCGTGCGAATCGGTCCTTCTCCCTGGTGGCTGCAGTTGCGGCTGCGGGCGGTGGGGGTCCGGCCAATCAACAACATCGTCGATGTCACCAACCTGGTGCTTATGGAGCTCGGCCAGCCGCTGCACGCCTTTGATTTCCAGCGCATCGCCGGCGGGCGGATTGTGGTGCGAACCGCCAGGGTGGGGGAGGCCATGGTCACTCTGGACGGGGCGCGCCGGCAACTGGACGCCGGCATGCTCCTCATCACAGACCCAGAAAGGCCGGTAGCCCTGGCGGGGATCATGGGCGGGGAGAGCTCGGAGGTCACGGCGAGCACCACCGAGGTGCTGCTGGAGAGCGCGTTTTTTGAGCCCACGAGCATTCGGCGCACGGCCCGTGTTCTCAAGATGTCCACCGAGGCTTCCTACCGCTTCGAGCGCGGCGTGGACTTCGGCGGCGTGGTCCCGGCCTTGCAGCGGGCGACGGCGTTGATGGCGGACCTGGCCGGCGGCCAGCCGCGGCCCGGTGGGGTGGACTGCTGCCCCCGGCCCAGACGGCCGGTGACCCTGGGCCTGCGGGTGGCCAGGACCAATACCTTGTTGGGCACGACCCTGACCGCCGGCGAGATCCGGACGACGCTGGCCCGCATCGAGGTGGCGTCCACCCAGGTTGCGGAAGACCGGCTGGCGGTGACGCCGCCATCCTTCCGGGTGGATCTGGAGCGGGAGATTGACCTTATTGAGGAAGTAGCCCGGGTGGTGGGCTATGAGACCATCGGCGCCAGCCTGCCGCGGGTGCCGCTGGTTTTGCCCGAGGCCACTCCGGACAGGCCGTTGCGCCGGGAGGCAGCCTCGATTCTGACCGCCTTGGGTTTCTGCGAGGCGGTCAATTACAGCTTCACCGACAAGCGGTATTGCGAGTGGCTGGAGCTGCCGCCTCAGGATCCTCGACGTTGTCAGCTGCCGCTGCTGAACCCTCTCGCCGAGGACCAGGGGGTGCTGCGCACCAGCCTGTTGCCCGGACTCTTCAGCAATGTTCGCCACAATCTGAACCGGCAGACCTTGCGGTTGCGGCTGTTTGAGGTAGGCAAGGTGTTCTTCGCCCAGGACGGCAAGCCGCAGCCCCAGGAGGGCCAGCGTCTGGCAGCAGTGCTCACCGGCCCCCGGTGGCCCCGGGGCCAGAGGCTGCATGGCGCCGGTGATGAAGGGGTTGACGTTTTCGATGTCAAGGGTGTCGCTGAAGCCCTGATCCAGGGCCTGGGGCTGGCGACCGCCGGCCTGGTTGCCAGCCAGGAGCCCCTGGGCTTCGCGGTGCCCGAGAGTCTCCTGGCTGTCGTTTTGCCCGGCGGCACTGTGGGGCATCTGGGCCAGGTGGCGCCGCCAGTGGCGGATCGTTTCGGGATTCGCCAGCCGGTGTTCTTCCTGGATCTGGACCTGGATGCCCTGGTGGCGGCGGAACGGCACCGCAAGGCCTTCGCAGCGTTGCCCCGCTTTCCCGCGGTCAACTGGGATCTGGCCCTGGTCGTGGCCGACGAGGTGCCCGCCGGGGCGATGGTGGCAGGGCTTATCGCCGCCGGAGAGCCTCTGGTGGAAGCGGCGGAGCTTTTTGATGTCTATCGGGGAAAGCCCTTGGCGCCGGGGGAGAAGAGCGTCGCCATCTCGGTCACGTACCGGGCGCCCGATCGTACCCTGGGCGATCTGGAGGTGGAGAAGGTGCACCGTCGACTGGCGGACCGCATGGTAACCCTGTTTGGCGGGCGATTGCGGGAGACGACAGCGTGAGGAAGCCGAGTCTGACCCGAAAGGAGCTGGCGCGGGCCATCCACGAGCAACTGGGTTTTTCGCTGCGGGTGGCAGGAGAGCTGGTGGATGACGTCTTCTTGTGCCTGCGGGAGACCCTTTTGGCCGGCGAATCGGTGAAGCTTGTCCAGTTCGGCACCTTCCTGATCCGGGACAAGGCGGCCAGGCTCGGCCGTAATCCTCGGACCGGGGTGCCCATGGCCATCACCCCCCGCCGGGTGGTCAGCTTCCGGCCCAGCAAGAAGCTACGGCAGCGGATCAACGGCCAGGGCGGAGGTTGAGGCAAGGCCCCTGGGCGGGGGAGAGGACGCGGCCGTGACCGACGCACGGAAGGCCCCGGCAGAGACTCAGGCCATGGCCATCCCTGACAAGCAGTACTTCCGAATGGGGGAGGTGGCCTCTCTCACCGGTGTCGCGGCGCATGTCCTCCGCTATTGGGAATCGGAGTTTGCGGTCATCCGACCAAACCGCGTGGCCTCCAAGCAGCGGCTGTACCGCCGGGCGGATGTGGAGAATTTCCTCAGGATCAAAGAGCTCCTCTACGAGGAGGGATATACCATCCCTGGCGCCAGAAAGGCCCTGGCCCAGGCCCGCAAGGGGGGCCGCAGTCAGCGCTCGGATATCCTGGCCGCCATCAAGGGGGAGCTGGTGGCGATCTGCCGGCTGCTGGAGGAGGAGCGGTGAGTCTTCTCCTTGACCGAGGCGGCTATTCATGGTAACCATTGAGCCTTTTTGGGGCATGGGGTCGGGACGTAGCGCAGTCTGGTAGCGCACCTGAATGGGGTTCAGGGAGTCGGAGGTTCAAATCCTCTCGTCCCGACCATGGTTTTTCACACCAAGGCCGGCCATTCTGGCCGGCCTTGGTGTTTCTGGGAGGGCCTGCGGGTGGGCGCCTCCTGGTCGGTGCAGGGGGTGAGACGTGTTGGTCGGTCCCGCCTTTTTCGGGTTGTTCGGTTTCCTGGAGGTTTTCCGGCTTTCCGAACGGATTTTCCGGCTTATCGGATTGGTGGTGGGCTGATCGGGCAGGGTTGGCTGGTTGGAATGCCACGACTGGTCTCCTGAGTGGCGCTGGGCAGCCTGGTCAGATCCTCAGATGAGTGGCACACTTCCTGCTTGCTTGGGATGGGCAGATGGAAAGTGCTGCCGGTTCCCGGGATCGGGCAGGACGCGATGAAACGAAGGTCTTGCATAATCTGAGGAGGAAGACGATGCGAAAGATGCGATGGATGGCGATGATCGCCTTGGTGCTGCTTGCTGCAGCCCTGCGGCCGTGCCCAGCGAGCGCCTATACCTACGGCGGCGCCTGGCAGCCCAATGACCTCAACAACACCCAGGACGATGTGTTCACCTTCGCCCTGCACCTAGTTGCCCAGGACGTGAGCTACCCCAGGATGGCCTTCTACGATTGGGGCAATCCGGGCAGTGCCTTGTGGGTGATCACCCCTACCGCCAGGACCAGGACAGTCAACTTCAGCAACATCGGTGGCACCTGGTACATGGGCTTCACCCCGAACTCGACGACCGTCTCCCTGGGGCCGACCGCTGAGTTTGGCATCAAGTTCGGCATGGTGAGCGGCGGCGGCGTGGTGACCAATCTTCAGTACGATGTGGTGCCGATCCCGGGCGTGGAAGCCTATGAGGTGTGGGACATTGTTGGTCAGCCGAGCTCCGGCACCGGCGTCCTGATCCACGATGCCAGCCCGGTTCCAGTGCCGGCCTCGGTGCTGCTCCTGGGCTCCGGCCTCTTCGGGCTCATTGCCGTGCGCGGCCGCCGCAACTAGAGTCGATTTCGATCCAGGTTTCGCATCCGGAGGCAGGAGGGTCCGGGCCCTGCTGCTTCCGGATTTTTTTTTGCTCTTGGCCGGCTTGTGGCTGCGGGGGCGCTTCCCTTGCGGTTATGGCATGGTTTCTGCTAGCGGGGAGGGGGCAATGGAAAGGTAGCGCCGGTTCCCGGGATCGGCGCGGAATGTGGAGTCGAGGGGCTGCCTGGGCAGACCCCAACCCGATGCAACGAAGGTCCAACATAATCTGAGGAGGAAGACGATGCGGAAGATGCGATGGATGGCGGTGATCGCCTTGGTGCTGCTGGCTGCAGCCTCGCGGCCGAGCTCGGCGAGTGCCTATACCTATGGTGGCGCCTGGCAGCCCAACGACCTCAACAACACCCAGGACGATGTGTTCACCTTCGCCCTGCACCTGGTTGCCCAGAACGCGACCTACCCCAGGATGGCCTTCTATGACTGGGGCAATCCTGGCAGTGCCTTGTGGGTGATCACCCCCACCGCCAGGACCCGGACCGTGAACTTCAGCAACCTCGGTGGCACCTGGTACATGGGCTTCACCCCGAACTCGACGACCGTATCTTTGGGGGCCACCCCGGAGTTCGGCATCAAGTTCGGCATGGTGAGCGGCGGCTCGGTGGTCACCAATTATCAGTATGATGTCGTGCCGATTCCGGGCGTCGAGCTCTATGAGATCTGGGATATTGTCGGTCAGCCGAGCTCCGGCACCGGCGTCCTGATCCACGATGCCAGCCCGGTTCCGGTGCCGGCCTCGGTGCTGCTCCTGGGCTCCGGCCTTTTTGGGCTCATTGCTGTGCGCGGCCGCCGCAACTAGAGCCAATCCGGTTTCAGACTTCGCATCCGGAGGCAGCAGGGTCCGGGCCCTGCCGCCTCCGGATTTTTTTGTGCCTTTTGCCGGCGCGTGGCTGCGGGACACACTTTCCTTAGTTAGGCCTTCTACGACTGGGGCAATCCGGGCAGCGCCCTGTGGGTGATCACCCCCACCGCCAGGACCCGGACAGTGAACTTCAGCAACCTCGGTGGCACCTGGTACATGGGCTTCACCCCGAACTCGACGACCGTCTCCCTGGGGCCGACCGCAGAGTTCGGCATCAAGTTCGGCATGGTGAGCGGCGGGTCGGTGGTCACCAACCTCCAGTATGATGTGGTGCCGATCCCGGGCGTGGAAGCCTATGAGATTTGGGATATTGTGGGGCAGCCGAGCTCCGGCACCGGCGTCCTGATCCACGATGCCAGCCCGGTTCCGGTGCCGGCCTCCGTGCTGCTCCTGGGCTCCGGCCTCTTTGGGCTCATTGCCGTGCGTCGCCGCAGCTAGCACCATCTCCTTTTCAGCTCTTACCCCCGGGGGAGGCAGGGTCCGGGCCCTGTCTCCCCCATGTCTTTTGGGTCCTGCCGCCATCTGTTGCAGGCCAAGGACCTGCCCGTCCTTTCTTGACAACCCCCGTTACCCGCCTTACTCGTTCACACGACTGTTGCGGTCTCGCGTACCGATTCCCGCAGTCAGCCCGTCCTGCTGGTAAGGATTCCGTCCTGCTGATCAGGATGTCTGTCCTGCCGCCGAGGATATCACCCGGCTGCTCAGGCGAGAAGCGCCCTCTCCTTGTGAGGTGTCTGGTATGCAATTCGACAAGCTGACCATGAAGTCCCAGGAGGCGGTCTACCAGGCTCAGCGCCTGGCCGAGGCCAAAGGCCATCAGGAGCTGCAGCCGGAGCATTTGCTACGGGCGCTCCTGGAGCAGCCGGATGGGGTGGTGGTGCCGGTCTTGAAGGCCATGGGGGTAGAGGTCGGTCGCCTCCTGGCGGAGGTGGACGCCCTTGTGGGCCGTCTGCCCCGGGTGAGCGGTGGCGGAGCCGGCCAGCTCTATCTGTCCGCCCGGCTGCGCAAGGTGATGGACGCCGCCTTCCGGCTGGCTGGGGAGATGAAGGATGAATACGTGAGCCAGGAGCACCTCTTTCTGGCCCTTCTGGAAGACAAGGACGGGGCCATACCCCGCCTGTTGGCTGGGCAGGGCGCAAGCCGTGAGGCCTTTCTACAGGCCCTGGTCGGGGTGCGGGGCAGCCAGCGGGTCACGGATCCCAACCCGGAGGAGAAGTACCAGGCGCTGGAGAAGTATGCCCGCAACCTTACCGACTTGGCCCGGCAGGGAAAGCTCGATCCGGTGATCGGCCGGGATGACGAGGTGCGGCGGGTGGTCCAGGTCCTGTCCCGACGTACCAAGAACAACCCGGTCCTGATCGGCGAGCCCGGGGTGGGCAAGACGGCCATCGTCGAGGGATTGGCGCAGCGGATCGTGGCTGGCGATATTCCGGAAACCCTGCGGGACCGGCAGGTGCTGGCTTTGGACATGGGGGCCCTGGTGGCCGGCGCCAAGTACCGGGGCGAGTTCGAGGATCGCCTGAAGGCAGTGCTCAAGGAAGTCCAGAAGAAGGAGGGGCAGATCGTCCTCTTCATCGACGAGATCCACACCCTGGTGGGGGCTGGCGCCGCCGAGGGGGCCATGGATGCCTCCAACATGCTCAAGCCCGCCTTGGCCCGGGGCGAGCTGCACTGCGTGGGCGCCACCACCCTCAGCGAGTACCGCAAGCACATCGAGAAGGACCCGGCCCTGGAGCGTCGCTTCCAGCCGGTGCTGGTGCGGGAGCCCACGGTGGAGGACACCATCGCCATCCTGCGGGGCATCAAGGAGAAGTATGAGGTGCACCACGGCGTGCGCATCAAGGACGCGGCTACGGTGGCCGCCGCCACATTGTCCCAGCGCTACATCACGGACCGCTTCCTCCCGGACAAGGCCATTGATCTCATCGACGAGGCTGCCTCCCTCCTGCGCATCGAGATCGACTCCATGCCCACCGAGATCGACGAGCAGGAGCGGCGGCGGATGAAGCTGTCCATCGAGCGGGAGGCGTTGAAGAAGGAGAGCGACGTCGCGTCCCGGGAGCGCCTGGCCCGTCTGGAGGCCGAGCTGGCAGACATCGAGGAGCAGCTGGCCGGCATGCGGGCTCACTGGGGCCTGGAGCGGGAGGTGATCGCCAGCATCCGGGCCAAGAAGACGGCCATGGACGAGGCCCGGGTGGAGGAGCAGCAGGCACAGCGGGCGGGCGATCTGTCCAAGGTCGCAGAGATCCGTTACGGCCGCATCGGTGCCCTGGAGCGGGAGCTGGCCGCGGCCAACGCCCGGCTGGCCGCGGTGCAAAAGGACCGGCGGATGCTCAAGGAGGAGGTGGACGAGGAGGATGTGGCCTCGGTGGTGGCCAAGTGGACGGGCATCCCGGTGGACCGCATGCTGGAAGGAGAGAAGTCCAAGCTGGTCCAGGCCGAGGAGCGGCTGGCCTCCCGGGTGGTCGGCCAGACCGAGGCCATCGCCGCGGTGGCCAACGCCGTCCGTCGGGCCCGGGCTGGCTTGCAGGACCCCAACCGGCCCCTGGGCTCCTTCATCTTTCTGGGGCCCACCGGGGTGGGCAAGACCGAGCTGGCCCGGAGTCTGGCCGCCTTCCTGTTCGATTCCGAGCAGGCGATGATCCGGCTCGACATGTCGGAGTTCATGGAGAAGCACTCGGTGGCCCGCCTGATCGGCGCCCCCCCTGGCTACGTCGGCTATGAGGAGGGGGGGTACCTCACCGAAGCGGTGCGGCGGCGACCCTATGCCGTGATTCTCTTCGATGAGATCGAGAAGGCCCACCCGGACGTCTTCAACGTCCTGCTGCAGATTCTGGACGACGGCCGCATGACCGACGGTCAGGGACGGACCGTGGACTTCAAAAACACCATCCTGATCATGACCTCCAATCTGGGCAGTCCGCTGATCATGGAGCTGGGAGAGGCCCGGCGGACGGAGATGGAGCAGGCGGTGCATGCCATCCTGCACCGCCAGTTCAAGCCGGAGTTCCTGAACCGGATCGACGAGACCATCATCTTCCACGCCCTGGGCCGGGAGCATATCGAGCGGATCGTCGACATCCAGGTGGATCTCCTGGCCAGGCGCCTGGCCGACCAGAAATTCAGCCTGGAGCTGGCGCCGGCGGCCAAGGCCTTTCTGGTCGACAAGGGCTTCGATCCCGCCTTCGGCGCCCGGCCCCTCAAGCGGGCCATCCAGCGCCATGTCCAGGACGCCCTGGCCATGGAGATCCTGGCCGGCCGCTTCCGGGAAGGGGACCGGATCAGGGTTCTGCCGGCCCCGGACGGCAGCCGGCTCCTGTTCGAAGAGGCGTAGGGAGCCAGGTGTTCCTGCCTGCGTCGTCAGAGGAGGTGCGAAGCCGCGGCTGGCCGGCAGTGGATGTCCTTCTCGTCACCGGCGATGGCTACGTGGACCACCCGGCCTTTGGCATCGCCCTCATCGGCCAGTGGCTCTCGGCCCACGGTTTTCGGGTGGCGGTCCTGGCCCAACCCCGCCACGACGGCCCTCAGGACTTCCTTCGCTTCCGCCGGCCCCGGCTTTTCGCCGGCATCAGCGCCGGCAATCTGGACTCGGTCGTCGCCAACTATTCGGGCAATGCCCGGGTCCGGGACCGGGATGACTACAGCCCTGGGGGAGATCCCTATTTTCCGGGTGCTGCCAGCCGTGGCAACCGCCGCCGGCCCGACCGGGCCACCATCCGTTACAGCCAGTTGGCCCGGGCCGCCTGGCCGGGGCTGCCCATCGTGCTCGGCGGCCTCGAGGCCTCCCTGCGCCGTTTCGTTCATTACGATTTCCAGCAGGAGCGGCTGCGCTCGTCGGTGCTGGCCGATGCCAAGGCCGATCTTCTCGTCTACGGCATGGGGGAGCGGGCGGTCCTTGCGGTGGCCCAGCGGCTGGCGGCCGGGCTTGATCTGACCGGCATCCCCGGCACCTGCGAGCGGCTCACCGACCGGGAGCAACGGGAGCGGCCCTATCCTGTCCCGCCGTTGGTCTTGCCCTCCTGGGAGGAGATCGCCGCTGATCCCGGCCGTTTTCTGGACGCGGAAAAGGCGGTGGACCGCCAGGCCCGGGCTGGGGATGACCAGCCCCTCCTGCAACGGCAGCAGGCGGTGTGGATCCTCCAGCACCCGGCGTCGCCGCCCCTTGGTCCTGAGGAACTGGACGCGCTCTACGGCCTGCCCTATAGCCGCGTGTCCCACCCGGGCGCCGGTGATGTGCCGGCCTTTCGGATGATCCGCCATTCGGTGACCATCGTCCGGGGCTGCTGCGGCAACTGCTCCTTTTGTGCCATCGCCCGCCACCAGGGACCGGTGGTGACCAGCCGCTCCCTGGCTTCGGTGCTGGCCGAGGTGGAGGCGATCTGCCGGCAACCGGATTTTTCGGGCACGATCACGGATCTGGGCGGCCCGACCGCCAACCTCTACGGCACCTCCTGCCGCCGTCCGGGTCCCTGCCGCCGCCGGGACTGTCTCTATCCCCGGATCTGCTCCCATCTGGCCATTGACGAGGAGCGGGTCCTGGCTCTCCTGGACGCCGTTTCCCGCCGCGCCGGGGTCAAGCACCTCTTTGTTTCGTCGGGCTTGCGCATGGAGCTTCTGCTCCGCACCCCGCGCCTGCTGGCTCGGATCCTGGAGCAGCACCTGCCCGGTGCCCTCAAGATCGCCCCCGAGCACACCGAGCCCGAGGTGCTGCGCCTCATGCACAAGCCAGGGGCTGAGGTTCTGGAGGCCTTCCTGGCCACCTGCCGCCGGCTGAACGGCGGTCGCCTCCCCCCCCTCACCCCTTACCTGATCGCCAGCCATCCCGGCTGCACCCAGGCCCACATGGAGGCGTTGGCCACCCGCCTCCGCGGCCTGGGTCTTGCCCCCCGCCAGTTCCAGGACTTCACCCCCACCCCCGGCACCATCGCCACCGCCATGTACGTCAGCGGCCGGGGCCGTGACCGCGGCCAGCCCATCCACGTTGCCCGCCGGCGGGCCGAGCGCCAGGCCCAGCGGGCCGTGCTGGAGGCCCTGCGGCCTTGCCCTGGGCGCGCCGGACCGTAAACCGGGGGCACTTTCAGGTCATGCTGTCCCCGGGGGCCGGCAGCAGGATATCCGGCTCCGACCGGCGGGATTCGTTGGTGTTGTTGATGACAATGGCGGGCTGGCTGGCCAGAGGGCAGCGGGCCTCGCAGATGCCGCAGCCCACACACCGCTCCACCACCACCCGGGGTACCTGCACCTGTTGCCGCCGGCCCAGGGCGTCGGTCACCGTCTCGGGTGCGAGGAGGATGGCCTTTTTCGGCGTGGGACAGACCTCCTCGCAGACGATGCAGGGCAGGCCCTGGGACCAGGGCAGACAGCGGCTGCGGTCCACGAAGGCCAGGCCGATGCGGGTGCGGGCTTTCTTCTCCGGATCAAGGCGGGCGATGGCGCCGGTGGGGCAGACTTGGCCACAGAGGGTGCAGCGGAGCTCGCAGTATCCCAGGCGAGGCACCAGGACCGGGGTCCAGAGGCCCACGAGGCCCGCCTCCAGAAGCGCCGGCTGCAGGCCGCCGGTGGTGCAGACCTTCATGCATTCGCCGCAGCGGATGCAGGCGTCGACAAAGGCCTCCTCCGGCAGGGCTCCCGGTGGCCGCAGCAGCGCGGCTGACTGCTTCCGGGCGGCAGGCTCGTTGGGGAGGAGAGGCGCGGCCACCATGCCGGTGGCGGCGGCCACCAGAAGACGCCGCCGGCCCAGCTCCACCCCCTGGCGACCGTCGCTGCCCCGCCAGCGGAAGGCCACTGCTCCCGGCCGGCAGACGGTCCGGCACTGGAGGCAGCGCAGGCATTCGGCGGTCTGGTCAGCGCTGCCGGTGGCGTTGCCCGGGCAGACCCCGGTGCAGGCCCCACAGTCGCTGCAGGCCGCGGATACCTGCCGCCGCAGGAGGGACCAGCGGCTCAAAAGCCCGAGGAGCGCCCCCAGAGGACACAGGCAGCGGCACCAGAGCCGGCGCTGGTAGCGGTTGGCAGCCAGGATCAGGACCAGGAGCAGGGTCAGGAACAGGCCCTGGTGGAAGAGCGGCTGCCGGAGGGCGAATACCCGGGCGCGCAGGAAATTGTAAAGGCCTTCGGAAAGGTCCACCAGGCAGGGCGGATCCAGACGGAAGACGGCGTCGAAGAAGGCTGAAGCAGCCGCCTGCAGGGCTGGAAACACCCCGAGGGCCAGGGAGCGGACCAGGAGGGACAAGGGGTCGAAGATGCCCGCCAGCTGGACAGAAAAGAAGGCCGCGGCCAGGAGGCTGGCCAGCAGTGCGTATTTGAGCCAGTGCCAGCGGCGGCCCGACTCGGCGGCGGACGGCGAACCGCCCACCAAGTCGTGGCAGGTCCCCAAAGGGCAGATCCAGCCGCAGAAGACCCGGCCCAGGAGGATGGTAAGGACGACGGTAGCGAAGCTGGGCCAGAAGGTCAGGGGCCAGGAGTGGCGGGCCAGGCCGGTCGCCAGGCCCAGGAGCGGGTCGAGCTCCAGGAACAGCTTCACCGGATGGCCGAGCTGGTCCTCGCCCCGGCCGTCGGTTTCGATGAAGAGCCAGAGGAACAGGGCCAGGAACAGGCCCTGGCACAGGCGGCGCCAGGGCATCTCAGGATACAGCCAGCTCCCGGATCGTGATGGCGGCCAGCTCGGTCTTGCCCAGATCGCGCCGCCGGGCCGCAGCCAGCACCGGCAGATCATCCGGGGTCCGGCCGAACAGGGTACTGGCCCAGGCATCCACGGCCACCTGGTCCTGGCCCACCACGATGGTGTCAGCGGCCAGAACGTCGCCCAGGTCGCCGCCC
The DNA here is from genome assembly GCA_040755095.1 of Thermodesulfobacteriota bacterium. Classification (NCBI taxonomy): domain Bacteria; kingdom Pseudomonadati; phylum Thermodesulfobacteriota; species Thermodesulfobacteriota bacterium. Next base: position 16,360 of record JBFMBH010000004.1, on the reverse strand, counting down.
TGCGGGCCGTTGCGCAAGAGGACCCGGGTAGCGTCCAGCACCGTCAAGGTGGGGCGGACGAAGCTGGCCAAGTCGCAGAGGGATTCGTCCAACCGCTGGTGGATGCGGCTGCGGTTGCCGCCCATGATCCCCATCCAGTTCTTCATGGCGCCAGTCATGCGAGCCAGGCTGTGGTGCTTGGCGATGGGGACGTTGATCACCTTGTCCGCTTCGAAGACCTCCACATACAGGGGCCAGTTGGCCATGGTCTCGCCTTTGACCGCCATCTCCCGGAAACGGCGATCGTCCATCTGCTTGACCTGGGCACCGGCCCCGATTGCCGCCCTCTCGATGCCGCTTTGCCTGTAGCAGCGCCGGGGGTCGTTCACCGGCCGGTCGAAGACCTTGACTGTCTTGGCGCCAGCCGCCAGGCACAGGCGTACCACTTCGGCCACCACCGCGGGGTCGGTGTTGGCGGCCTGCTCCGGGGTGCGGTCCCAGGCCATGTTGGGCTTGACCACCACCACGTCACCCCGGCTGACAAAGCGCTCCATCCCGCCCCAGGCTGCCACTGCCGCAGCCACGTTGCGGGCTGCCACCGGTCCCCGGGCTACCGCCAGATCGAAGGTGGCGCTCGCTCCCGGTGGCGGCGCGGCCAGGCTGAGGCCCAGGTCGCCGGCGAGCGCCAGGCCGGCGCCGGCAAGGCTCGATTGCAGGAACTGTCGACGGTCCATGGCGGCTCCTTCGGCCTTCCATCGGCTCTACGACGTGGGCTCGCTGCGGCCGGTCCTCTCAGGCCGCCAGCTCCAGGATCTGACCGATGGTCGCCGGGGTGTAGACGTCGGCCAGGCCCCACTGCCGGGCCAGACCATGGGCGTTCTCCGCCAGGGCCGGGATATCGGCGGCGGGGATATGGACCTCTCCGAGCCGGGTCGGGGCCTTGATGGCCCGGAACCAGGTCTCCAGCCCGGAGATGGCGTCGGCGGCCCGGGTCTTGCCGAAGATCTCCCGGGCGAAACGCTCGAACGGCGCCGGCTGCCGTGGGGCGAGCCACTTCATCCATGCTGGGATGACGATGGCCAGTCCCGCGCCGTGGGGAATGTTGTAGAAGGCACTCAAGGAGTGCTCGATCATGTGGTTGGGCATGCCGTAGCCCCCGACACCGGCGGTGGTGAGCCCATTCAAAGCCAGGGTGGCGGCCCACATGAGCTCGGCCCGGGCCTCGTAGCTGGTGGGGTGCTCCAGGATCTGGTTGTGGCTGTCCATGACCGTACGGACGATGGCCTCCACCAGCCGGTCCTGGAGCCGGGCCCGGATGCGGCCGGTGAAGTAGGCCTCAATGACATGGGCGATGGCATCCACCGCGCCATAGGTGGAATGGTCCAGCGGCACGGTGCAGGTGAGCTCCGGGTTGAGGATGGAGACCCGGGGCGCGAGATGGGGCGAGGAGATGGCGTATTTCTGGCGGCTCTCCTCGTTGGTGACGACGCTGTTGCGGTTCATCTCGCTGCCGGTGGCGGCCAGGGTCAGGATGGTGAAGACCGGCAGCGCGGCGGTGATCGGCTCCCCGAGGAAGAAGTCCCAGACATCCCGGTCGGAGCAGGCACCGGCGGCAATGGCCTTTGCCTCGTCCAGCACCGAGCCACCGCCCACCGCCAACACCCCATCCGCCTGCTGGATCTTGGCCAATGCCACGCCCTGCCGGGTGTGGCTGAGCACTGGATTGGGAACGACACCGCCAAAGGGCACTGCCTCCACGCCCGCCTCCTGGAGGCTGGCCAGGGTCCGTTCATAAAGACCGGAGCGCTTGACGGACTGCTGGCCGTGGACGAAGAGCACCCGCCGGCACCCCGCCTCCCGGATTTCACTGCCGATGAGGCCCTCTCGGCCGCGGCCGAAGACGATCTTGGTGGGGTTGTGGAAGACGAACTCGAACATCGCCGCGCTCTCCTTTGCCTGAATCGGATGGCCCATTCCGCTTGCTCAGCCGGCAAGACGCTTCAGGGCCTCCAGGTACCGCTCCCTGGTCCTGGCGACGATCTCCGCCGGCAGCCTCGGAGGCGGTGGCGTCTGCGGCCAGTCCAGGCCGGCCAGATAGTCCCGCAGGAACTGCTTGTCAAAGCTCCTCTGGGCCCGGCCCGGCTCGTAGTCGTCCGCGGGCCAGAACCGGGAGGAGTCCGGGGTCAGCACCTCGTCGATGAGGATCAGTCGGCCGTTGTGCCATCCCATCTCGAACTTGGTGTCCGCGATGATGATGCCCCGTCCCCGGGCGTAGTCGGCCGCCTTCTGGTAGAGCCGGATGGCGACAGAGGCCACCTGCGCCACCACCTCCTCCCCCAGCAGCTGGCCTGCGGCAGCCAGGGTGATGTTCTCGTCGTGCTGGCCGATGGCTGCCTTGGTGGACGGGGTGAAGATAGGCTGGGGCAGCTGCTCCGACTCCCGCAGCCCAGCCGGCAGGGGGATGCCGCACACCGAGCCCTGGCGCTGGTACTCCTTCCAGCCCGAGCCGGCGAGGTACCCCCGGACGATGCACTCCAACGGCAGGGGCTGGCAGCGCTTCACCAGCATGCTGCGGCCGGCCAGCTGCTCCCGGTAGGGGTGGCAGGCGGCAGGATAGGCGGCCGGCTCGGCGTTGACTAGGTGATTATCGATGATGTCCCGGAGGTAGTCAAACCAGAACAGGGAGATCTGGGTGAGCACCCGGCCCTTGTCCGGGATCGGGTCGTCCATGACCACGTCGAAGGCGGAGATGCGGTCGGTGGCCACCATGAGGAGCTGGCCATCGACCGCGTAAAGATCTCGTACCTTGCCCCGGTGGACGAGGGCAAGATCCGGGAAAGAGGTCTCACGGAGCGGGGCGGTGTTCATCGGTGTGGGATTCCTGTTTCTGGAGGGGTTTGACTGGAGGCCTGGGCGGGAGCGACCTTGTCTGGTGCCGCCTGAGGCCTGGCATCACGTGGCTAGGCGCGCAGAAACCAGCGGCGGATTTCGCTGGCCGCGAAGGAGCGGGTCACCGGCCGGCCATGGGGACAGTGCGACAGAGCCGGGGCTGCGGCCAGCTGCGACACCAGGCTCGTCATCTCCTCCGCCCGGAGGGGCTGGCCGGCCTTGATGGCGGCCCGGCAGGCCAGGCTGGCCAGTACCGCCCCCTGGGGGGAGAGGCCTCGCCGGCCATCGGCACTGGCTGCCGGGGCCAGACCGGAGAGCACCCCTGCCAGCACCTCCTCCGGCGGCAGATGGGCGGTCAGGCCGGGCACGGCGCTGATCCGGAAGGTTTCGCCGCCGAAAAGCTCGATGACGAACCCCAGCCGTTCCAGCTGCTCCTGGTGGCGACGGACCAGCTCGGCCTCCTCCAGCCCCAGCTCGGTCAGGGTGGGGAAAAGCAGCCTTTGGCTGGGAACCGAGGCCCCCTCATATTGGCTGGTCAAGGTCTCGAACAGGATGCGCTCGTGTGCCGCGTGCTGGTCGATGGCCACCAGCCGGTCTCCCCCCTGACAAAGGATGTAGCTGTCCAGGAGCTGGCCGATCACCCGCAGGGGGACGGCCGGCCTTGCCCCCTCGCCAGGGGGCGATGCCGCTGCCGGCGCCGGAGAATGGCTCGGGCCAGCCGCCGGGATCGCGGGGGATGAAACCGGGAAGGAGGTCGATGGCGGATCCGGGATCTGGGGCACCGCCCCCCCGTCGGGCTCGGCAGACCAGGAGTGCGGCTCACTCTCGCCCAGGCTAAACAGGGGAACGGCTGCGGCCGGCGCTTCCGGGGGGCTCTCGCGCGGGCGGCCCACTGCCGGGCTTGACCCGAAGATGCGGGAGCGCAGCTCCTCCTGCCATGCCGCCAGGGCGGAGGATACGGCCGCCACCACAAAGCGGTACAGGGCGGCTCCATCCCGGAAGCGGGCCTCCTGCTTGGTGGGGTGAACGTTGACATCCACCTCCTCTGGCCGCAGGTCGAAGTAAAGACAGCCCGCCGGCTGCCGGCCCACAGCCAAAAAGCTGCGCATGGCCTCAGCCACCCCGTGCGTGGCCATGGGCAGGCGGACCGGCCGGCCGTTGACCACGGTCCTCAGGCGTCCCCATCCCGAGGTGCCCTCGTCCGGCGGCAGGAGAAAGCCATCAAGTCGGCCCAAGGGGGATTGGGACTGGACCCGGATCAGCGGCCGTTCCGAGCCTCTGGGAACGAGGCGCCGTACCCGATCCTCCCGGGAATCGACCCCACCGGGCAGGTGGACCCGCTCCCGGCCGTCGATGGTGAGGGTGAGGCCGATTCCCGGATGGGCCAGGCCGGTGGCCACCACCACCTCCTCGATATGGCCCAGCTCGGTGGCTGAGCTCTTCAGGAACTTGCGGCGGGCGGGCACGTTGCCGAACAGGTTCTTGACCTCGACCGTCGTGCCCACGGGTGCCCCGGTCTGCCGCACCGCCAGCACCTTGCCGAAGGCGACCTCCAGGTGAGTGCCCAGGGGACGATCCAGAGGGCGGCTGTCGATGGTCAGCTGGGAGACGGAGGCGATGCTCGGCAGGGCCTCCCCCCGGAAGCCCAGGGTGTCGATGGCGGCAAGATCCGCCGGCTGGCGGATCTTGCTCGTGGCATGCCGCTCCAGGCAGAGCAGGACATCGTCCTCGTCCATGCCCTCGCCGTCATCGCTCACCTGGATGCGGCGGGTGCCGCTGCCCTCCACCAGGACCTGGATAAAGCGGCTTCGCGCGTCGACGGCGTTTTCCACCAGCTCCTTGACCACCGAGGCCGGACGCTCCACCACCTCGCCAGCGGCAATCTGGTTGGCCAGGAACTCGGCAAGAACGCGGATCCTGGACATGCGGTTTTCCTACGGACTGGCCGTTGCCTGGGGCACGAGATCGAAGATGCTGACCTTGAGCCAATGATCGTCCCACCACTCGATGGGGTTCACCGGGGTGCCGTTGATGAGGACAGCGAAATGGAGGTGGTCGCCGCCGGCCATGCCACTGAGGCCGGTGGTGCCCAGCTGCGCCCCGTCCTCCACGCGATCCCCCGCTTTGACCTGGATCTGGTCCAGGTGGGAGTAGAGGGTGAAGAGCCCCTGGCCGTGGTCCAGGAGCACGGTGTTGCCATAGATGCCCAGGTAATCGGCAAAGGCGACGAGGCCGGTGTTCGCGGCTGGCACCGGCGCCCGCTCCGTGGACGCCAAGTCGACGCCCAGATGCACCTGCTCGTCGATCTTCACCCCATTATGAAAATAGGTCCGGTGGTCGGCAAAGCCGGCCCGAGGACTGCCGCGGGGCAGCCGCCGCAGCCGGCCCCGCCACAGCTGCTCCGGATGGGGCGTCCGGCACAGCTCCAGGATTCGCTGGTTGTTCTCCCGCCGGATCGGGCCGTTGACGGACAGATATTGCTCCACTGGCGAGCCAGTCAGCTGCGGGTAATGTTGGCGGAACTCCGGCAGCTTCTGCTCGAGAAAGTGGTCGGAGATCTCGAGCCGGTCGTGCTTCCAGGTCACCCGTTTCAGGGTCGGGTTGACCGATTGCCGGGCCTGGTTGCCGGCCAAGTCGGTAGCCAGAACCTCCACCTTCTCGTCGCCGCCGAGATCGTAAGGAAAGGCCAGATAGCTGACAAACAGGCCGGCCGCTGCCGGCCCCACCGGGAACCCCGGATGGAAGGTGTCCCCCACCGTCACCCCCTGGCTGGCCGTCGGCTCTGCCAGGCGGAAGAAGACCACCCCACTCCCTCCCAGATTGACGTAGCGGGTGAAGCCAGAGACAGCGATGACCGGCGGCTGGCCGTCCAGCTCCAGATCCAGGGTCTGCATCGCCTGGTTGCCGTCTCCCCAGCGCCACCAGGAATGGTCGACTGCCGTCACCTCCAGCTGCGCCGGACCATTGGCCAGACCCAGCTTGCGGATATCCAGGCTTACGGCCTCTTTGATGCTGGGCGTGCCTACCCTGCCCAGGGTGCCGGTACGGGGGAAGTCCCGCACCAGCACCGGCAGCCGCCGGCCGTTTTGCAGGATCGCCACCTCAATCCGCTGCAAGCCGCATCGGCCGTCCGTCAGCTCCAGGGCGATGGGCTTGGCAGGCCCCACTGGGCCCAGGGACTCGGGCAGGGAGATCCGGGGGGCTTCCCAGTCTCCGAACAGCACCAGGAAGATGATCAGGGCCAGCGCCAGAACGGCGGCCGGGACGATGCGGACAAGGGATGGTCTCATGGACGTGCGGCTGGCAGGGCAGGTCTGGGGTTGGGGAAAGGGACCACTCCGGAATTCCCGATCGTTACTGATTCTGATTTCTACTGGCGGAGGGTAGCTGATTTGGTCGAGCGGGTCAAGATGAGGCGCCAACCGGTCTGTGCCCAGTTTTCCGCGGTCTGCTCCAGTCCTCCTCCAGCAGAGCGGCCGGGTCCTTGAGGAAGCGGTTTGCCCCCGGTGTGGGGGTGGCCAGGCGATCATACGGGGAGATGAGGTTGAGGTGAGCCCAGCGGGTCACATAGTATTCCACCAGGAATGGCAGCTCGGTGAACACCGTTTCTTCAGGGCAAGGGTCGTGGAAGCTGGAAGCGGCCAGCTTGGCCGCTGACAGGGTCTGAGTCCGGTAGAACTCCCGCAGAAACAAGAGCTCAGCTGGCAGGCGGGCCTCGATGCCCAGGCGGTTCAGAGTGCGGACCAGGGTGCGGGCCAACCTCTGACCGAAACGGGCTACGGGAAAGGGGATGGAGACCTCCATAGGCCGGCTGATCCGGAGAGTGGCCTTGATCCGCCGGATGATCTGAACCATCTCCACCGGCTCCTGATCAACAAAATGGTATGTCTGGCCGGTAAATTCCTGGCGGTGGCCCAGGATGTACTCGACGAACCGGGGCAGCTTGGCCGCGTTGGAATAGGAATGGCGCACTCCAGGGCGGGTGAGCAGCACCGGCATCCGGCCGCTGGCTACCGAGAACAGCAGGCGGTGAAACCCCTGGATTTTGTGGTCATGCTCGCCGTAGACCACCGCCAGGCGGATGACGGTATAGTCGAGGCCATGCTCCCGGTGCAGACGTGCCAGGGCCTTTTCGGCCAGGAGCTTGGACTTGGGATAATTGGGCAGCCCCGCCACCAGGGGCAGGGACTCCTCCTCTCGCAAGTCTTCGCCAGCGGGAAGGGTGGCTGCGGAAGACAGGTGGATGTACGGGATGCCAAGCTTGATGGCCGCCTGGGCCAGATGGATGGTCCCGAGGAAGTTGACTTCATAAGCCAGGGTTGGGGAGCTGTCGATGGCGGCCAGGGCGGAGTTGATGATGAAATCAGGGCGGAAGTGGCTGACGTAAAGATCGATGTCCGCGGGGTTGCGCAGGGAGACCCTTTTGCTGTTCGGGGCCAGGATCTCCACCGCAGGGACATTGGTCTTGAAATGGTGTAAGATGGTGCCGCCCAAGAGTCCGGAGCCACCGAGAAGCAGGCCGCAGCGGCGATCACCTCCTCGGGGCGGCGGCGGGCCACCTGATCCTGTCAAGAATGCTGATTCTGGCATGGCGATTCCGTTCTCCTTGTGGAGCTACTTTAGACAACCGGGCGCGGGCCCGCAACGGCTGACCCTGCCCGCGATCCAGGCCGGGAGCTGGAAGCTGCAGGTGGTTGCGGCCAGGAACAAGCGCCCTTGGTCCAGGCCCTGATATGCCGCGTTACGATACCATCATCGTCGGGGCGGGCCCAGCGGGCCTGGCCTGCGCCGCGACCCTGGCCCGGGCCGGACAGGATGTCCTGGTGCTGGAGCGAAACCGCGCCATCGGGCCCAAGGTTTGCGCCGGCGGCATCACCTCGGGCGGCCTGTCCCGGCTGCTGCCGGAGGCCTACGTGGAACGGGGCTTCCCTGAACAGCTGGTGACCAGCGACTGGCAGCGCGTGCTGATCAGGGCTGAGCGGCCGATCATCTCCACGGTGCGGCGCGAGGTGCTGGGGGAATGGATGCTGGCGGCAGCCTTGCGCGCCGGGGCCAAGGTCTGGACCGGGGCGGCAGTGAGCGCCCTGGCGGCTGACGCGGTCATCTGCCAGGGGAAGCGCCTTGGCTACCGGTTCCTGGTCGGTGCGGATGGCTCGTCCTCGCTGGTACGTCGCTGGCTGGGCCTGCCCGCCAAGGCCTGGGGGATCGGCATCCACTTCCTGGTTCCAGGCCTTTTCCCGGCCATGGAATGGCATGTCTCGGTGCGGCGTTTCGGCAACGGCTATGCCTGGATCTTTCCCCGGCGCCAGGATGCCTCGGTGGGGGTTTACAGCCCAGCCGGCCGCCGACCCGCCGCAGATCTGGTTGCCGCCTTCACCGACTGGTGCGGCCACCGCGGATTGGATCTGGCCGGGAGTCCCCCCCGAGCTGGTCGGATCAGCTATGATTTCCGGGGTTGGCACTTTGGCAACCACTTTCTGGCCGGTGACGCCGCAGGCCTGGCGTCTGGGCTGACCGGCGAAGGAATCTACCCGGCCATCATCTCCGGTCAGGCGGTGGCCCGTACCATCCTCAACCCCCACCACCGGGACGATGCCCTCGCGGCCATCCTCCGGAAGCATCGCTGGCACGCCCGCCTGGCCGCCTGGACCGGCCGCAGCCCTACCCTGGCCCGTCTTTTTCTGGAAACAGGCCTCCTGGCCCTCAGGACCGGGGCCCTGTCGTTTGCCGCCATCGAGATGCGGGATTGACTTCCCCCCATCTTCTGCCGGGACTCTCATTGAGGTGTCTTCATGGCTCAGCTGCCCAGCCGTTCCCGAACCGTCTTCATGAACCTGGCCTTTGTTGCCGTGTGCGGCGGCATCTTCCTGTTCCTGTACAATGCGCCACCCGAAACCACGGCCAAGTTGCCTTTCGATGACGATCATGCCCGGTTCTATCCCATGGACAAGAAAGCAGCGGAAAGGGAGTGCGAGGCATGCCATCGGCCCGACGGCAGTGCTCCCCTGCCCCCGGACCACCCTCCCAAGTACCGCTGTCTGTTCTGCCACAAGAAGCTGCCGGCTGCGGAGCAGCGGCAACCTTGAGCCTTGCTCCCGTCCATCCCTTGACAGGTGGACGATGCAGCTTACTGTATTGGCAGACTCGCTAACAATGCGAGCAATTTCAGTGCGTTGCAAGGAGGTGACCAGTTATGTTCGAGCTGATGCCATGGACGAGGAGTCGTGAGGTGGCCCCTTGGCGGCAGATGGATGAGCTGGTGGAGCGGATGTTCCGAGGCTTCCCTCTTCTGGGTGTGACGGAGGAGGGGACTTCGTGGCTTCCTTCTCTGGAAGTGGTTCAGACCGATAAGGGGCTGGTGGTGCGGGCTGAGTTGCCCGGCATCGAGACGAAGGATGTGGATATCTCGCTGGAGGGTGATGTGTTGACCATCCGTGGCGAGAAGCGGCGGGAGATTGAGCACAAGGAAGGTGAGTGCATCTGCCGGAGCGAGCGCTTCTTCGGCAGCTTCTGCCGGAGCTTGCGTCTGCCGGAGGAGGTGGATGCAGGGGCCGTGGAGGCCCACTACAAGGATGGAATCCTGGAGGTGGTTCTGCCGCGAAGCCCGGAGGCGAAGGCTCGGAGTCGCAAGATTGAGATCCATCACTGATCCCGAGGGAGCCAGCGCGGGGCCATGGCGGCTTCCGCGCTGGTGCTGTGTGGATGGTCAAAAAAATGGAGGAGAAAGCCATGAGCGTGTACCGTTTTGACCAACCGTTCTGGAATCCATGGGTGGAGTTTGAGCGGCTGCACCGGGAGATGGATCGGCTGTTGTACGGGGTGCCGAGCGCCGTTTCGCCCCGGATGGGCGTGTTCCCGGCGCTCACGGTAAGCGAGGACCGGGACGCGCTGTATGTGCGGGCCGAGATGCCAGGGATCAAGGCGGAGGACGTGGAGATCTCCTTGGAAGACGGCACGCTGCTCCTGAAAGGGGAGCGCCGGCCGATCCAACCGGAGGGCAATGTGTCGTACCACCGCCGGGAGCTGGAGTACGGCAGGTTCAGCCGGGCCATCACCCTGCCCAGCAAGATCCGCATGGACAAGGTGAAGGCCACCACACGGGACGGTATTCTCACCATTACCCTGCCCAAGGCGGAAGAGGCAAAGCCCCGGCGGATCACTGTGGATTTGGGCTAGCTGGACGCGGATGGAGGTGCGGCGATGAACGACAAGGAGCTGCAGCTGAAACAGAAGCAGGTGGCGCCCCAGGCCGGTGAGTCAACACGGCGCGAGAAGATTTTCGTGCCGGCGGTGGACATCTACGAGACCGAAACTGCGGTAACAGTGGTCGCGGAAATGCCGGGGGTGTGCAAAGAGTGTGTGGAGGTGGGGCTGGACAACGGCGAGCTCACCATCCGGGGCTGGATCAAGGATCCGGACATCAAGGCCGAGGAGAAAGTGCTCCTGCAAGAGTATGAGAACGGCAGCTTCTTGCGGCGGTTCTCGGTGGCGGAGACTATCGATCAGGAGCGGATAGGTGCAGCGCTGGCCGACGGCCTGCTCACGATCACCCTTCCCAAGGTGGAGCCCGCCAAGCCACGGCGCATCGAGGTCCAGGTCGCGTAAGGATCACCCGGCAGCGGGGACCAGACGGGCGGCGGCGGAGCCTGAGGAGGCGCCGCCGCCGTTTCCTTTTTGCGAGGCGGGCGCCAGGATCCTCCTTGCCGGACTCACCGGCTGACACGCCGATCGTTCTCAGAGGGTGAGGGCTTGGCCCAGGGTTTCATCCACCGCCTTGGCCTGCCCCATGAACTGGGCGAGGAAAGGCTCGCCAAGATAGCTGCGGTTGTTGGTGATGAGGGCAGCCAGGCCGGCCAAGTCCCCGACCTCGGCCAGGGACAGGACCTGGTCCAGGGCCTGGGCGAAGTCGCGGGCGATCTTGCCGCCCTGGCCGGCAGTGGCCAGAATCTCGGCGTAGGTGCGGGGGTTTTGGACATGGACCCGGGCCATGGCCAAGAGGCCATAGAGGGACGTCAGGGTGGCGTGGCGGCCGATGGCCTGGGGGTCGATGCCGTTGGCGGCCAGGGCTATGCCTAAGGCCACCGAGATGGCCGTGGGCAGCTTCTGGGTGACCCCCATCATGAGGTCATGCTGGACGGCCTGGTCCCGCGAGATCACCGCACCGTGCTTGTAGAGAAAGGCTTCCAGCTCCGAGCACAAAGGCCCGGAGCGCTCGGTGCGCACCACCACCACGTTCTTGTCCTTCATGGTGGCCGTGCTCGGTCCCCACAGGTTGTGGATGAGCATCACCTCCACGCCCTCCTCGGTGCAGGCCAGGGCTTCGGAAAGGGTATGCTCGGCCTCGCCAGCCAAGAGGATCAGGGCTTGGCCGGCCCGCAGCAATGGCCCGAAACGCCGCACCGTCTCCCGGGTCACCGAGATCGGTACACAGACGGCCACAACCTCCACCTGCCCGATCATGGCCTCTGGCCTTACAGCGCTGGCGCGACCGGTGAGCAGGGTGGTGTACCCCTCGTTGGTGAGGCGCTCCGCAAACCACCGGCTCATGTCGCCAGAGCCGATGAAGCCCACCCCACGGATGAGCTTGGCCCGCATGTCCACCCGAGGATAGGAGCCGAGGAGGCGGATGGCGCCGGGCTCTTGGATGATCTGGCTTTCGATGCGGGTCACCGCCGAACGAACTGCCTCGTCGGCCACGTGGCCTTCGGCCTCGATGTAGAAAGAGAGCTTCTGGGTGAGGACATCTGTCTCCGACCGCATGTCCAGAAGATTGACCCCGCGGCGGGCGAATTCTCCAAGGATGTCGTAGAGCAGGCCCACCCGGTCCTTGAGGGGCGCAGTGATCATGGCGGTGGCGTCGTAGCCGGTGCGGGCAGGCAGCTGGTGGCCGACGATGGCAAAGCGGGTCTTGTTGTGGGGGGCCAGCTCCCGGGCCCGGATCTTGAGGCCCTGTGCCCGCAGCCGTTCCTCTCGGTCGATAACCCCCTGATCCGTAGCCTGGCTCGCCCGCACGGCAGCGACAGCCGCATCCAGGTTGTCAACGGCCATCAGGGTGACGTCGGGAAACGAGGCAGAGATGTACTCCTCGCACTGACGAAAAACCGGCGCCTCGCTGATCAAGACCCTGAGGGGGCAGTCCAGGACGAGGGAGCCGAGCGACAGATCGATGGGGAGGACCACGTTGTCCACCCAGAAGCCGCGCTCCATGTCCTTCAAGAGCCGGAAGTGATCCTTGAGCTCACCACTGCGGGTGTTGTACACCGGGACCACAGCCAGGCAGGCTTCGCCCCGCACAAAGGCGGCCAGGGCCGCGGCCACGGAAGGATAGGTGTGGATGGCAGCATCGGGTCGGTAGGTGCGGGCGGCCTGCCAGGCCTGGGAGCCTTCCGGTCCCTGGACGGCGATGACGAATGGGGGATGCTCCATGGTGGCTGCAAGGGCAAGACAGGGCCGGCTTGGGGCCGGCATTGAAGGAGATGACCCTTAAGGATTAACGAGAGCCACTTTAGGGGCTTGCCAGGCAGCGGTCAAGGGGAAAGCCGGGCGGGCGACCAGCGGGTGGGCGGCTCTGTGTTGCCAGCTGGCGTCTTGCAAATCGAAAAGGCCAAGATTACACTGACAAAAACCTGCCCCGGGGGCATCCGATTCCTTTGACGCTCCGGGGCATAACACAAAGGTGCGGGCATGGGCACGATGGCGCGATCCGCGGGGGCAGGGCTGCTGGCGGCCCTGGTGATGCTGATGATCCTGCCTGGGCAGACGGCCCTGGCGGGTGAGTATCGGAGCGTTTCCAAAGATGGGGTCAATTTGCGCTCCGGTCCCAGCACGGAAGCCGAGGTCCTCTGGGAGGTCTTCCAGGGGTTTCCCCTGGAGATCGTCGACCGCAAGGGCCAGTGGGCCCAGGCCGTGGACTATGAGGGCGACAAGGCCTGGATCTACCTGCCGCTGTTGTCCGAAGCCAAGACCGTGATTGTCAAGGTCGCCGAGGCCAACCTGCGGGTGGGGCCCGGAGCCAATTACGAGAAGGTGGTGACGGTCAAACGAAACGTCATCTTTTCCTTTCTGGAGAAGAAGGGCGACTGGGTTCGGGTCAAACATGCCTCCGGGGTCAGTGGTTGGATCAGCGCACCCCTGGTGTGGCCCAGCCACTGAGCCTGGCCCTCACCAGTTCACCGGCAACCGCACCAGGCTGCCGGCCTTGTTCCGGAACAGGAGATAGCCCTTCTCCTGGCCGAGTCGGAACAGATCCCGGGTGATGAGCACATCGTTGCGGCAGTAGTCGGCGATGAGATCCAGGCGGCCCGCCTTGAACCAGGCGAGGGCCTGCAGGCCGTCCGCAGTCTTGGGCCGGCCCAGGCTATGCTCCGCCAGATGCTGCAGGGAGAGCCGGTAGCCGAGCCGCCGATGCACCTCCTCGAGGAGGTCCAGGACGGGCACTCCGTCTAAAGCGCGGGGGTGATAGCCGGCTAGCACCTGGCGGTCGAAGCGCTTGATGTTGAATCCCACCAAGAGGTCCAAGTCCTGCACCGCTGCCAGGAGGTCAGGAACCCGATCCTCGGCAAAGACTTCGCAGGAATCCGTGCTGCTGTCATAGAGCACGGCCAGCGACAAGCCCATCCTCTCCGGATGCTGCCAACCGCCCACCTCCGCGGCTGAGCGTTTGGTCTCCACGTCCAATACCCCGTACCGACGGACCGGGCAGGACCCGGCGACAGGCCTCGGTCTGGCTAACGGCGCCGGCTGCCAGGTGCCCGCGGCGGTGGCGGTGGTGTCCAGCAGGCCATCCAGGATACGCATGGCGGCGGCCTTGTCGATGGGGCGGTTGCCAGAGCCACACTTGGGAGAGTGGACGCAGGAAGGACAGCCCAGCTCGCAGGGGCACGAGGCTACGGTCTGCCGGGTGGCCGCCAGAAGGGTGGCAATCTCTTGGAAGGCCTTGCGGCACAGGCCGATCCCCCCGGCATGGCCGTCGTAGAGGAAGATCGCCGCGCCAGGCAGCTGAGGATGCGCGAGCTGCGAGATGCCGCCGACGTCGTTGCGGTCACAGAGGACGATGAGGGGCAGGATGCCGATGGCCGCGTGCTCCACCGCATGGATGCCGCCCATGACGTGGATCTGGCTCCTTTCCATTGCCGTCCGGATGGTAGCCGGAATCTCCAGCCACAGCCCCTCTGTCTCGAACGCGACGGGCGGAAGATCCAGGGCTTCACTGCTCACCAGCCTCTGGCCATGCACCAAACGCCTCTCATAACCAACCACCTTTTCCGTCACCTGGAGCCGTCCCCAGGATACCCGGGTTCCGGCCACGGCCTTGGTTTCGTACTGCTGGAGAATAGAGGTCTCCTTGTTCGTCAGGCCACGGGTGAAATAGTTGACGGATCGGGGCTCAGCAGTGATCTCCCGACCCGCCAGATCGAGATCGGTGACCAGATAGGTCTCACCTCGATGCAGATAGACGGCACCCGGGTGGCATTCCTTGAGGCAGCGCCTGTCGTCGATTTGGCCGAGGGGGGTGGGACGCCCTGTCAGGCGGATGGTGAAAGGGGATCCGGCGCCTCGGAGATCCACCGTTCGATGGATGTGCCGGCGGTCGCAGAACCAGGCCTTGCCGTCACCGGTCATGAGGAGGTGGCCCTCTCGGCCCAGATTGGACAATGCCTCACGGATCGGATCGGAGTCCAAGAGCGGATCGCCAGGGGACAGGGGCAGCTCGGCAGCCGCACACAGCAGATGGCGGCGCGCGATTTCCTCGTTGTCCGGGTTGATCACCGCCGCCTCCAGAGGCCGGCGACAAAGCTCCTGGGGGTGGCGCATGAAGTACTGGTCCAGGGCATCCTCCCGGGCTACCAGGATGATGGCCGCTTCCTGCTGCTGGCGTCTTCCCACCCGACCGCCGCGCTGCCAAGTGGCCATCATGCTGCCCGGGAACCCCACCAGGACGCAGACGTCCAAGCCGCCGATGTCGATGCCCAGCTCGAGAGCGCTGGTGGCGACAACCCCCAGGAGGGCTCCGGAGGCGAGGCGGCCTTCGATCTCTCGTCGCTCGGCGGGGGTGTAGCCAGCGCGGTATGAGGCCAGGTGTGGTCCGAGATTGCCCAGCCGCTGGCGGGTCCAAAGGTAAATCAGCTCCGTGGCCTTCCGGGACTGGGTGTAGACGATGGTACGCAGACCCCGGCTCACCGCCATGGCCAGAATCTCACACGCGGTCCCGGCGGCGCTCGCCTCAGGGTTCATGAGAACCAGGTGCCGGCTGCACCTGGGTGCTCCGCTGGCGGTCACCGCAGCAACCGGCGCGTTCAGCAGTGCAGAGGCCAGTTCGCCAGGGTTGGCGATGGTGGCTGAGGAGAGGACAAAGGTGGGACTGCAGCCATGTTGTCTGCAGATCCGTTGCAGCCGCCGCAGCACCCAGGCCATGTGGGAGCCGAACACCCCCCGGTATGTGTGAACCTCATCCAGAATCACATGACTGAGGCGGGAGAAGAAGCCCTGCCAACTGGCGTGGTGGGCCAGGAGCGACAGATGCAGCATCTCCGGGTTTGTCAGCAGGATCTGGGGCGGCCGTCCTCGCAGGCGGCGGCGGACAGTGGCCGGGGTGTCGCCGTCAAAAATGGCCGTAGACGGCCGGCACTCGGCTGGTAAGGTGGCGGTGAGCTCAGTCAGAGCCCTTTGCTGATCCTGGGCCAGGGCCTTGAGAGGAAAGAGGTAGAGGGCATGGCTGTCCGGCTGCGTCGCCAAGTGCTCAAGAACCGGCAGGTTGTAGATGAGGCTCTTGCCGCTGGCGGTGGGGGTGGCCACCACCACGTGGCGTCCTGCTCGTACCTGGGCTGTAGCTTGGACTTGGTGGCTATACAGGCTGGCGATGCCGTTCGCCTGGAGGAGGGCGTCCAAGAACGGGGGCCAGGGAGGGGCAGATTCCTGGAAGGACGGAGGGCCTGGCGGCAGGACTTCGTGCAGTACCACTTGGCTGGCGAAACGGGCCGACGCCGTGAGGGCTGCAGCCAGCTCTCCCGCCGTGGCCATACCGACAGCGGGCTCACGATCAGTCAACCGTTATGCCCTTTTTCTTGAGGTCCACCAGCACGTTTTCGATCTGACTCCTGTTGCAGTCGCTGATGTCGTAGACATTTTTCATGCCGTCCACGAAATGAACCACCAGCCGGCCGTCTTCATTCCGCACCACTCTGCGGATATGCTCCCCGTCGAGCCATGGGGCGAGCTCAGCCATGAAATCGTGGAGATTGCATGTGCGCATGATGGGTCTCCTGGTCAGGATCGGTGAAAAGCTTCGGCCATGGAACAGCCCCGTTGGAGGCCGGTCTTGATCCTACGCCGGAGGCGTCCAGCCGTCAAGCGCAGCGCGGTAGCTCTGGATATTCGATAAGCAGACGCCGGCCGACGGTCCTCGGGAGGGCGCGGCCGACATTTTTTTTCGGATCAGCCGGACAACGACCACATTCGCGCTATGCACCTCGCGCCCGCGAGACGCCATTCT
>JBFMBH010000003.1 GCA_040755095.1 Thermodesulfobacteriota bacterium | reverse complement strand
GGATGGCGGCGGCCCAGGGAGGTGCCGCTACCGAGGCCCTGAAGGCGCTGGTCCTGCAGCACCAGTTCGACAAGCTGCACCGGATCGTTGACGCGCATCGGCATGGGCGCAAGGATGGGCCGCCCCCCACCGGCGCGGCTGTTGCCGCTCCAGACGCCAGCGCACCGGAGGCTCCCCAGCCCGGGGGCCTTCCGGTGGCAGGATCCTGAAGGACGCCCAAGGAGACCGGTCATGCTCGAGGGAAATGACCCCAAGGGAAGCATTCTGGTGGTGGATGATCTGGCGGACAATCTCGATCTGCTGTGCGCGATCCTCACCGGCGCCGGCTATGCCGTGCGGTCGAGCACCAGCAGCCTGCATGCCCTGCAGGCCGTGCGGGCGAAGCCTTGCGACCTCATCCTTCTGGACATCCGGATGCCGGAAATGGACGGCCTTGCGATGTGCCGTCATCTGAAGGAGGATCCGACGCTCCGGGGTATTCCGGTCATCTTCATCAGCGCCTTGACCAGCATCGAAGAGAAGGTGCAGGCCTTCGAGGCGGGAGGGGTGGACTACCTCACCAAGCCCTTCCAGGCGGCAGAGGTGCTGGTCAGGGTGCGCACCCATCTGAGCCTGTACCGCATGCAGACCTCTCTCGAAGCGCTGGTTGCCGAGCGCAGCAGCGACCTCCTGGCCAGGACCCGGGACCTGGAAAGGCAGATCGAGGAGCGCCGGAAGACCGAGGAGGCGTTGCGCGAGGCCGAGTTCCGCTACCGCACCGTGGCGGATTTCACCTATGCCTGGGAATACTGGGAAGGACCGGACGGCGGGCTGCGCTACATCTCCCCGTCCTGCGAGCGCGTCACCGGCTATCCTCCGGAGATGTTCCGGAGCAACCCTGGCCTCCTGCACGGCATTGTCCTGGAGGAAGACCGCCCGGCCTGGGAGGCCCACCGCCTCGAAGCCATGGCCGAACGGCGTGCCCGCGAGCAGGAGCTGCGTATCCGTGGCGCGGATGGCAGGATCCGCCACATCGAGCACACCTGCCAGCCCGTGCTGGGCGATGACGGCTCCTTCCTGGGATTCCGCGTCTCCAATCGCGACGTCTCGGCACGCAAGGAGCTGGAAAGGGAGCTCCTGCAGGCCCAGAAGATGGAAGCCATCGGCACCTTGGCCGGCGGCATCGCGCACGACTTCAACAACATCCTGGTCGGCATCTTCGGCTATGCCGAGCTCGCCCTGGGACTGCCGGACAATTCGCCGAAGGCGCGGGAATACCTGGAGGTGGTGCTGGAATCAGCCCAGCGGGCCAAGGATCTGGTCAGACAGATCCTGACCTTCAGCCGCCGAACCGCGCAGGAGCTGAAGCCCCTGCAGGTATCGCTCATCATCAAGGAGGCCCTGAAGCTGCTGCGGGCCTCCCTGCCGCCCTCCATCGTCATCAGGCAGCACGTGGCGGCCACCGACCTGGTGCTGGCCGATCCCACCCAGGTGCATCAGGTCATCATGAACCTGTGCACCAACGCCTTTCATGCGATGCGGGAGGCGGGCGGCACCCTGGCGGTCTCCCTGCGCAGGGTCACCCTCCAGGAGGATGCCGTGCTCCAGGGCAGCGGCTGCCCACTGGGTGATTATCTGCTGCTGGAGGTGGCCGATACCGGCCATGGCATGGACGCGACCACCCGGGCCCGGATCTTCGACCCGTATTTCACCACCAAGGCCGCTGGTGAGGGCACCGGGCTGGGCCTGGCGGTTGTGTCCGGCATCGTCCGGAACCTCAAAGGGCATATTGCGGTGTCCAGCGAGGTCGGGGCTGGCGCGACCTTCCGGATCTATCTGCCGGTCCATGTGCCGAAAGAGTCCTTCCGGCCGGCGCCGGCCGAAGAAGACCGGACCGTTCCCCGGCTGTCCGAGGCCGGAAGGATCATGGCGGTGGATGACGACGAGAAGGTGGTCACGGTCATCCGGGGGCTGTTGGAGAAGGCGGGATTCACGGTGCTCGCCTTCACCGGGGGGCGGGAAGCGCTCTCCTTCTTCTGCCGGAATCCATCCGGGGTGGATCTGGTCGTCACCGACCTCAGCATGCCGGGATACAGCGGCATCGAGCTGGCAAGACGCCTGCTCGCCATCCGGCCGGAGCTGCCGGTGATCCTGTGCACCGGCCACCACGAGGCCATCAGCGAGGAGATGACCCGGAAGACAGGCTTCTTCTCCGGGTATATCCAGAAGCCTTTTGCCGCCGCCGGGCTCCTGGCTTTGGTCCGGAAGACCCTCCGGGAAAAGGGCGGGCGCCGGCCAGCCGACCGCCTCCCGCCCATCAGCCGGTCTCTGCTGGGCAGTCTTACGGCCGCTGGCGCCGGGGCCGCTCCCGCAAGAGGACCCGCACCGGGCAGTCGGAAAGACCCAGGCCCTCCCGGAAGCGGTTGACCAGGAAGCGATGGTAGGAGAAGTGGATGCCGTCCGGCTGGTTGGCGAAGACGGTGAAGGTGGGCGGCCGGGTGTCGGTCTGGGTGGTGTAGTAGAGGCGCAGCCGGCGGCCCTGGTGGAGGGGCGGGCTGTGGGCCGCCACCGCCTCTTTGAGCAGGCGGTTCAAGGGACCGGTGCCGAAATGGGCGTTGAACTGGCGGAAGACCTTCTGCACCGCCGGCAGGATCTCGCCCACCCCCTTGCCGGTGAGGGCGGAGATGAAGAGCCGGGGCACGTAGTCCACGAAGGCGGTCTGGCGGTCCAGCTCGTCCCGCAGCCGCCGCTGGCCGGCAGGGTCGTTGCGCAGCAGATCCCATTTGTTGATGAGGATGATCAAGGCCCGGCCCCGCTCCAGGGCATGGCCGATCACCCGGGTGTCCTGGTCGGTGATGCCCTCGCCGGCATCCAGGAGCACCAGGGCGATGTCCGCCCGGGCCAGGGATTGCAGGCTCTTGAGGACGCTGAACTTCTCCAGCTTCTCCTGCACCTTGCCCCGGCGGCGGATGCCGGCGGTGTCCACCAGAAGATAGGCCTGCTCGTCCCGGACCAGGAGGGTATCCACCGAGTCCCGGGTGGTGCCCGGCACCTGGGAGACGATCATCCGCTCCTCGCCCAGCAGGCGGTTGACCAGGGAGGACTTGCCCACATTGGGCCGGCCGACGCAGGCGACGCGGATGGTCGCCGCCGGCAGGGGCGGCTCGGTGCCGGCCGCGGGCAGCCGGGAGCGCAAGGTCTCCAGCAGGCTCCGGATCCCGTAGCCGTGCTCGGCGGAGATGGGCACCAGCTCGCCGATCCCCAGCTCATAGCAGGCGCCAAGCCCGGCCTCTTCCATCTCCGGGCCGTCGATCTTGTTCACCGCCACCAGGAGGGGCTTGCCGGTACGGCGCAGCTCGCCGGCGATGCGGTGGTCCTGGGGCAAGGCGCCCTCCCGGCCATCCAGAATGAGGACGACCAGGTCGGCCTCCGCCACCGCCTGCCTGGTCTGGCCGGTGACCTGGGCGGAAAAATCGTCACCAGCCGCCGGCTCGATGCCGCCGGTGTCCACCAGGATGACGTCCCGATCCTCCCAGCGCACCACCTCGTAGGCCCGGTCCCGGGTCACCCCGGGGGTCGGATCGACGATGGCCCGGTTGGAGCGGGTGAGGCGGTTGAACAACGTGGACTTGCCGACATTGGGCCGGCCCACCAGGGCGACAATGGGGCAGACGCTGTGGCTCATGGCAACTCTCCCTCTGGATGGGTGCCGGCGCTGGCCAGGAGGGCCGGGATCTCTTCGGCCAGACCGCGCAGCCGGGGGAATGCCGACAGCTCCGGCCAGGTCAGGAGGCGATTGAGGGAGCGGACCGCCCCCGGAATAGACGCCTTGAAAAAGCCCTTGCCCCGCACCTTGACCAGAAAGCCGAAGGCGCCCAGGATCTGCAGGTTCCGCTGCAGGGCGAGATGGCTGAGCTCGACCCGGAAGTCTGGCGGTACCGGCCGGCCCCGGGCGGCCGCCCTCAGGCCATAGAAGTCCAGGAGCTCCTCCTGCTCGGCCACCGGCAGCTCCACATAGGGGTCAAGGAGCAGGCTCGCCAGGTCATAGGCCCGGGGCCCTTGGCGGGCGCCTTGGAAGTCGATGACCGCGAGCGCGCCCTCCGGGGTCAGCATCAGATTGCGGGACTGGAAGTCCCGGTGCACGAGAAAATCCGTGGACGCCTCGCTGGCCCGATCGGCCAACCGATCCAGCTCCCCGGCCACCCCGTCCGGCACCGTTGGTTGGCCGAGATAGCCTTGCCAAAACCGCTCCAGAAAGTAGTCTGCCTCGCGGCGCCGCATGAGGTCCCGGTCGAACAAAGGGGTGTCCCAGGACCAGGCCGGATCAAAGCCCGCCCAGCCATCGATCTGGAGGGCCAGGAGGATCTCGACGGCCGAGCGGTACCAGCCCAGCACCTGATCCCGGGAGGAGGCCTGCGCCACTGCGGTGGCCAGGTGCCGGTCCCCCAGATCCTGAAAGACGATCCAGCCCGCAGGGGGCTCCGCGGCCAGAATCCGCGGCACTGGCACCCCGGCGGCAGCCAGGTGGCGGCCGATGGCGAGGCTCGCCGCCGCCTCGGCCAGCCCCCGGGGCTGGTCCGGATCCGGCAGCACCAGCACCACCGGCGGCCGACCGTGGGCCAGCAGCCGGAAGAACGGCCGGCCGGAGCCATCCCCCCGCAGTCCCTGGCACGTGCATGCCTCCGGCCCCCAGAGCCCCTGGTCCTTCAGAAAGCGAATGATGGCAGGCGACAGCATGGCTTCACGCCTCGCGAAGCGAGAGCAGCAATGGTAGCCGGGGGATTCATCCCCCGGCGGGGCCAGACACAGGCGCCCGGTGCCGGTACGTTGCGACGCCCGCTTCGGGCGGGGACGCTCCCCTCCCCGGCCACCGGTCGTTTCGGTCGATGGGCGCCGCCGGTCTTCAGGAAGCCTTCAACCCGAAACGATGGCATCCGCCAGCTGCGCCCCCGCCGCAATGGCAACGCCAGCCCAGACCACCACCCGGGCCAGGCTCGCCCCGGCCCCCACGGTGACCCCGGCGCCCAGGCAGGCCCAGTCGGCCACGGTGACGCCGGACGCCAGCTGGCAGCCTGGGCCGAGATGGGGGCTGCCGCCCGGCCGGGGCAGATGCGGCGCGCTCAGGCGGCCGGTGAGCAACCGGGCGTGGAGGTCCAGGTAGTCGACGGGGGTGCCGATATCGGTCCAGAAATGGCCGGCGGCCACCAAACCCTGGATGGGCACGCCCCGGGCGATGGCGGCCTGATACCAGGGGATGAGCTCGGCATGGACGCCCGCCGGCATGGCGTCCAGGATCTCGGGCCAGAGGAATTGGACACCGGTGTAGGCCAGGCGGCGGGCGCCCTCGGCCGCCGGGCCGAAAGCCAGCACCCGGTCTGCCTCGTCCACCGCCACCACCCGGAAGCGGTCCTGGTCCTGGAGCACCATGGAGACCGCCGCCCCGGAGGCGAGGTGGCGAGCCGCCAGGCTGGACAGGTCCAACGTGTGGGCGATGTCGGCGTTCACCACCAGCACCGGCTGCCGGCCCAGGATGGGCAGGGCGTTCCTGAGGCCACCGCCGGTGCCGAGAATAGCGTCTTCCTGCAACACGGTAACGCCGGCAAGGCCGGACAGCGCTGCCTGGATCTGGCCGGCCAAGTGGTGGGCGTTGACGATGATCTCATCCACCCCGGCCTGCCTGAGCTGCTCGATGGTGATGGCGAGAAGCGGCCGATTGAGGATTGGAAACAGGGGCTTGGGCAGAACGAGGCTGTGGGGGGCCAGACGGGTACCGAAGCCGGCGGCCAGGATCATGGCCTTCATGACGGTCTTGGCTCCCGGCGGTGGAGGCGGGCCGACGGGCCGGTCACGCTGCCGGCAGCAAAGGGAGGCCGCCGGCACCGGCGGTGAGCCCCACCACCGTAAGGCCCGCCTGATCGGCCAGGGCCAGGGCCTCTTCCCGCTCGAAGAACAGGGACTGGCCGGCCTCCACCGCCAGCACCCGGGCGCCGCTCTCCTGCATGGTGGTCATGGTTTGCACGCCGATGGCTGGCAGATCGAAGCGGAAATCCTGCTGCGGCTTCTTGACCTTGACCACCACCACCTCCTGGCGGCCCAGGCTGCCGCCCCGGCGGATGGCGGCATCGGTGCCCTCGATGGCCTCCACGGCCAGCACGGTGCGATCCCGCACCACCACGGTCTGGCCGATATCGAGCGCCCCGATCGCCTTGGCCATCTGCCAGCCGAAGCGCACATCCGCCAGCTCGGCGGCGGCAAGGCCCCTTCTGGTCAGCTGGCCGGCCGGGAAGAGCAGATGGCCAAGATAGCGGGTGGATTCGACGATCCGGATCCCCTCCTTTTCCAGCTCCGCTGCCACCGCCCGCAGGATGGCGTCGTCCTGGCGGCGGTCGATCCGGCCCCACAGCGCCAGCCCCCGCAGGTCCGGCCGGATGTCCCGCCAGATGCTGGTCTTGGTGATGGCGCCCAGGAGCACCGCCTCTTCGACCTCCTCCTGGCGCAGCACCTCGATGATCCGCCCCAACTGGCCCAGGCGCACCCAGTGGATGCGGTCGGCATAGTCGGCCAGATCCGGGGCCGATTCGCCCTGATGGGCGACCACCACCACCTGGCAGCCCTGGCGGCGGGCCGCCTCGGCAAAGAGGTGCGGAAAACGGCCCCGGCCGGCGATGATGCCGATCCTAGTCGTCACCGCCGTTCCTGCGGATCACCCCCCGGCGGGAGGAACGGAAGAAGGCCACCAGCTCCGCCACCTCGGCGCAGCCAGGGGCCGTTGCCAGGGCCTCCTCCAGGGCTGCCTCCAGAAGAAGCTCCGGCCGGCGGAAGATGATCCGATGCGCCTGGCGCAAAGAGGTGACCGTCTCCTCCGGGAAGCCGGCCCGCCGGAGGCCGACGACGTTGATGCTGCTCACCCGCATGCCGCCCCGGATGCCGCTGACCCGGACAAAGGGCGGCACGTCCAAGCTCACCCCGGACAGGCCGCCCACAAAGGCGAAGCGCCCCACCCGGCAGAACTGGTGCACCGCCACCAGGCCGCCCAGGATCGCCCGGTCGGCCACCTGCACATGCCCGCCCAGGGTGGCGGCATTGGCCATCACCACATGGCTGCCCAGCTCGCAGTCGTGGGCCACGTGGCTGTAGGCCATGAGGAAGTTGTGGTCACCGATCCTGGTCTCGCCCAGGCCATCCACCGTTCCCCGATGAATGCTGGCGTACTCCCGGATCTGGTTGTCGTTGCCGATGGTCAGCCGGGTGGGCTCGCCGCCGTACTTGAGGTCCTGGGGGGCAGCGCCCACGGTGCAAAAAGGACCGATGAGGTTGCGGGCACCGATGACGGTGGGGCCGGAGAGCACGCTGTGGGCGCCGATGGTGGTCTCCGGCCCCACCACGACGCCGGCCTCGATGACCGCCAAGGGCCCCACGGTGACGCTGGGGTCCAGCTCGGCGCCGGGATCAACAATGGCTGTGGGATGGATGGGCATGACGGCCTTTCGGGCTGTGGGGTCAAGGGGACCGCCAGGTTGACGATGCCGGCGCGCCGGCATAAGCCTGGCGGCTCCGGCAGCGCGGGATGCGAAAGGACAGTACGAAGAGAAGGGCCGTCAGGAGAAGACGGCCATGAGCTCGGCCTCGGTCACCAGCTTGTCCTGGACAAAGGCCTGACCCGCCAGCTTCCACAGCTTGGCCTTGCGGCGCTGGACCGCAAGAGAAAAGACCAACTGGTCGCCGGGCACCACCGGCTGGCGGAAGCGCACCGCGTCCATGCCGGCGAAATAGGGCAGTCGGCCAACGAACTCGTCGCCGGTGGACAGATAGGCCAGGACCACCCCGGCCTGGGCCATGCCCTCCAGGATCAGGACCCCGGGCATGATGGGCGTGCCCGGGAAATGGCCTTGAAAGAACGGCTCGTTGATGGTGACGTTCTTGAGGGCCCGGATGCGCTGGTCCTTCTCCCACTCCAGGATGCGGTCCACCAGGAGCAGCGGGTAGCGGTGCGGCAGCAGGTTCAGAATGCCGATATGATCCACGGTGGTGCCTGCAAGCTCCATCAGATACCCCTTATGTCGTGGCTGCTGCCGCGATCGGCCAGCCGCTCCTCCAGCTCGGCCACCCGCCGGCGCAGCTCCCGGACCTCTTTGACCAGCTCCGGCAGCCGGCGGTAGGCGGCGGCGGCCCGCAGCCATTCCCGGTGGGGAATGGCTGGCACCCCCGAGACCGTGGCACCGTCCGGCTGGTGGTCGTGGACCCCGGCCTTGGGTCCAACGGTCACGCCGTCCCCCAGGGTGACGTGGCCGCTCACCCCGGCCTGGCCAGCCAGGATCACGCCGCGGCCCAGGGTGGCGGAGCCGGCGATGCCAGCCTGGGCCACCAGGACGGCGTCCTCGCCCACGGTCACGTTGTGGCCGATCTGCACCAGATTGTCCACCTTGGCGCCTTGCCGGATCCAGGTACGGCCGAAGGTGGCCCGGTCGATGCAAACGCCGGCCCCGACCTCCACGTCATCGTCAATCTGCACCATCCCCACCTGGGGGATCTTCACCGCCTTGTCGTCCGCCCGGGCATAGCCGAAGCCGTCGGCACCGATCACCGCTCCGGGATGGATCACCACCCGGCTGCCGATCACCGAGCGCTCGCCCACAAAGACGCCGGCATGGAGGACCGAGTCGTCGCCAATCCGGACGTCGTCGCCCAGCACGGCCCCGGGATGGATGGTCACCCGCTCCCCCAGCTCCACCCGGTCCCCCAGGACCGCGAAGGGGTGGATGGTGACCGCGGCCGGGATGACACACTCCGCCCCCACCTGGGCTTGCGGGCTCACCCCCAGGCTGCGGAAGGGCCGCAGCACGAACAGGCTCTGCAGGATGGCCACCGCCAGATAGGGGTCGTGGACCCGGATCGCCGGCCGGTCCACGTCCGGCAGGTCGGCGGCAACGATCACCGCCGACGCCCGGCTGGTCGCCAGAAGCGGCAGCAGCCGGCGGCTGGTCACAAAGGTGATCTCCCCCTCCCGGGCAGACGCCAGGTCCTGCACCGCCCGCACATGCAGGTCGCCAGGGCCCGCCAGCTCGCCCCCCACCAGGGCAGCGATCTCGGCCAGGGATTTCGTGGTGTGTCCCTTCAAGCTTCAGGATTCCTTGTTGGGCCTTCGACGGTTCGTCTTTCCGGGTAACGAAAGTGGGGTAGCCTACCAGCTCGGCCAGGGAAATGCAACCCGGGGCGGCCGCGGCTAGTGGCTGGCCTGGCCGCGGCTTTCCCCCGGGGCCTGGCCATTGAGGGCCTGGCGCACCCGGGCTGCCAGCTGGCCGGGCAGGAAGGGCTTGGGGAGGAGGTCATCCGCATCCTCGGCCTCGTCGCCGTGGAGGCGGCTATCCGTGTAGCCGGACATGAACAGACAGCGCAGGCCCGGCTCCTGCTGCCGCAGCCGCGCCACCAGCTCCCGGCCGTCCATGCCGGGCATCACCAGGTCACTGAGCACCAGATCCACCGCCCCGCCCTGCTCCTGGTACAGGCGCAGGGCGGTCTCGCCGTCTTCCGCAGCCAGCACCCGGTAGCCATACCCCTGCAGCACCTCCCGGACCAACTCCCGGAGCGGCGCATGATCCTCCACCACCAGGATGACCTCTGAGCCCCCGGCCAGGCTGTCCGGCTCGACCGGCCGGATGAAGGGCCCCGGTGCGGCCGGCTGCCCGGCTGCGGGCAGCCAGACCGTGACCACCGTACCCATGCCCTGCTCGCTCGCCAGCCCCAGGTGCCCGCCGTGCTGGTGGACGCTGCCGTGCACCATGGCCAGCCCCAGGCCGGTGCCCTGGTTGAGGCCCTTGGTGGTGAAATAGGGCTCGAAGATCCGGTCCTGGATAGCGGCCGGGATCCCGGAGCCGGAATCGGCCACCGAGATGGCCACCTGCTCGCCGGTGATCGGCTGCCCGCAGCTGCGACAGGGGTGGCCCACCCCCGCAGCCTGACGGGTGCCAATCTGGATGGTGCCGCCCCCCCCTGTGGCGTCCCGGGCGTTGACCACCAGGTTGACCAGGATCTGCTCCAGTTGGCCAGGATCGGCGATCACCACCGCCGGCGTGGCAGCCAGATCCATCTCCAGCTCGATATTCTCTTCCACCAGGCGGCGCAGCATGCCGGCCAGATTCCGGATGAGCAGGTTCGCGTCCAGGGTCCGGGGATGGAGATCCTGGCGGCGGCTGAAGGCCAGGATGCGGCGTACCAGATCCGCGGCCCGCCGGGCGCCGTCCTTGATCTCCTGCAGGCGAGGCACCAGGGGGGAGTCGGAGTCGAGACGGCGCAGGGCCAGCTCGGCATTGCCCAGGATGGGAGTCAGGGTGTTGTTGAGGTCGTGGGCCAGCCCCCCGGCCAGGGTGCCGATGGACTCCATGCGCTGGGCGTGGAGCAGCTGCTCGGCCAGCTTCCGCTCCTCGGTGATGTCCCGGGCCACATTGAGACAGACCGTCTCACCGCTGCCCCAGGTGAGCGGAATGCTGACAATGCTGAACAGGCGGCCAAGACCGGGCAGGAACCGCTCATACTGCTGTTTGGCGGCCCGGTCGATGGTGCCGTGCAGCTTGCAGCCCGGGCAGGGCTCCTCGCCACCCATGAGGGCGTCATGGCACAGGTCGCCCTCGGCCAGGTTCGGCAGCCACTCCCGCAGGCGCCGGTTGAAGAAGCGGATCCGGTACTGGGCGTCGATGATGTAGACCACATCCGCCATGGCATCGAAGATGGCTGCCAGGGCGGTTTCCCGCTCCCGGACCGCCGCCACCTCGGCCCGGGCGCTGGCCACCGTGAAGGCCGCCTCCTCGGCCGCCGCCTGGATGCGCTTCAGCCGCTGAAAGCCGATGGAGAGGACGAAGACCACGACAAAGCTGGCGGTATTCACCGCTCCGCTGTGGGGCTCGATGAGCGCCCACCAGTCCCGGTGGCCGGTGTAGAACAGGAGCTGCTTGAGCAGGTGGCCCACCGACCGGGAGCAGGCGAAGACGACAATGGTCACGGTGAGCAGGAAGAGGTAGTGCCGGAAAACGTCGGCCGGCCGCCGCCCGTACCAGATCCAGGCCGCCCGCCAGCACGCCCCGGCCAGGCCGAGCACAGCCAGGCAGCCCAGGATGTCGGTCCAGATCACCGGCCACCAGGGCAGGATCATGGCTGTGCCTGGTCGGCCTGCCGCCAGCGGCGAAGGGCCAGGAAGAGGGCCAGCATGGCCGGCACCAGGACCAGATGATCGAGCCGGCCCAGATAGTAGAGGACGTCACCCGGATCCCGGACCACGAAGGCCACGGTCCGGCCGCCGGCGGCCAGAAGCTGCTCCGGCCGGACCCGCAGCTCCATCCCGTGGCCGAGGCCCGTCACCAGATTCCAGATCAGGAGCAGCCACAGGAAGAGGCGGAACCGTCCGCCCCCGGCCGTCACCATGCCGGGCTTGCGGCTCACGTGGAGGATGAAGGCCAGGCCAGCGATGAAGAGGAGATGGCCAATCTGATGGCCCACCAGCCCCTCCATGCCCCCATGGCTCTGCATGGCCCAGGCCGGGCCGACCGGCACCAGAATGGCGCCGAGGACGAGGATGGCGCCCCAGGGACGCCGGCGGGAGGATCGGGGCATACCGGCACTCTAAAAAACCCACCCAGCAGCTGTCAAAAGAAAAAGCCCGGCCCCAGGCCGTCACGGCCCAGGAGAGGTGCGGGAGTCGCCGTAGCGGAAGAGATGGAGGAGCTGTCCTCCGCCCTGGTCCGGCCCCTGCCAGTGCTGCCACAGGCCGCCCAGGAGGGCGAGGCTCCAGGAGTCCCAGTCGGCACCCCGCCTAAGGTCGAACAGGTAGGCCAGACGCCAGCGGGCCCGGGCCGGCTCCCGCTCGTAGCCGGCGAGGCCGAAGAGAAGGTCGAGCTGCACCAACTCGTCCGGACCGGTCACGAGATCGACCACCCGGAAGAGACCGCCGTAATGAAGGTCGAAGCCGTCCCCCAGGATCGAGAAGGGGTCCAGCACCCGGAGGCGGCGCCAGCCCTGGGCCGAGGTGTCCCGGAACAGGGGCCAGAGGAGGTCGTCTGTGGCCAGCACCTGGCCGGAGCCGGCAGCCAGGTGCTGGCGGTGCCGGGCAATGAGCAGGCCGCTGGCCGTGGTCATCCGCACCCCGCCGGTCAGCTCCTCCTGGCTGCGGGAAAAGAAGGGCCACAGCAGAAAAGACTCCCGGCGGCCGGGCGCGTCGCTCTCGCTCCACAGGGGCCAGTAGCGGCGCAGCCGCCGGTCCGGGCCGTCGCTGATCCGCACCAGGGGCCACAGGAGATCCCGGCTGGTCCAGCCCTGGCCGGGATCCTCGGTCCAGGAGAAGAAGGGCCACAGCCACCAGGTCTCCTGGCGGCTGCCGCTCCAGGCCGTGCCGTAGAAAGGAAAGACGGCAAGCCGCTCCCCCCGTACCCGTTCGCCCTCCAGCTCCTGGGAGCCCGACAAGAGGGGCCAGAGAGCAAACCAGGAACGGGAGCGGCCGGTCTTCTCGAAACGCCCGCCCAGGGGCCACAGCTTGCAGCCCGACTGGTCCGGCCCCTGGGCATAGCTCACCACGGGCCACAGCAGGTGGGTCTTCGCGTTGTCCCCGGTGCGGACCTCACTCCACAGCGGCCAGAGGGCAAAGCGGATCCGGCCGGCGTTGAAGCGGTCTTTGAGCTCGCCAGCCACCGGAAAGAGGCCGCCGTAACGCTCCCCGCCAGCGGTGCGGCCCCAGAACAGGGGAAAGAAGGTGCTGGCAGCGGCCGCCTGGTCCGCGGTCGCCGGCCAGGCGGCGTCCACCGCCGGAATGAAGGTAAGCTCTTGGCCGGCCGGACCGTCCTGCCACCGTCCCAGGGGATAGAGGAAACGGATCGTATCCTGGGTACCCGAGGTATCCGGCTGCCGGGACCAGGACAAGAGGGGTGCGACCACCAGGGTGGGGCGACCCGGGCAGTGGAGACGGCTGACCAGGGGCGGCGCCACCGCCTCGTTGCGGCAGATGTCGAGCCCTGGCGCCGCCGCCGGCAGCAGCGGCTGGCCGGCTCCCTGCTGGCGGCTGGCGCCACAGGCCGGAGCGAGCAAGGCCAGCGCCAGGACCAGGGCGGCGCGGGCCGCCGGCATCCGCATCACTGGATGGCCACACCCACCACCGTGCCCAGGACGCTCACCGGCAGCTGCTCCTGAAGACCCGTGGAGGCCCGGTTGACGTTCTGGACCGCTGCCTTGGTCTCGTCGTAGAGGGAAGGATCGGTGACCAGCTTGCCCAGGGTGCCCTGGCCGCTGCGCACCGCGGCCAGGGTCGCCTCCAGGTCGCTGACCGCATTGGCCAGCCGCCCGTAGAGGCCCTCGTCCCGGATCATCTTGCCCAGAAAGCCCTCCCCCTGGTTGAGACGCGCCACCACGGTGTTGAGACCGCCGGCCACCTGGCGTGCCTCCCGGGCCATGTCCCGCAGATCGACGTACAGGGCATCGTCCGTGAGCAGCCGGCCCAGGGTGCCCTCCGTGGAATCGAGGCGGGTGGCCAGGGTGGTGAAGCGGTCCAGGAAGCCCTTGGCCTGGCGGAACAAGGAGTCGTCGGTGACCAGGAGGCCCAGGGTTCCCTGACCGGCCTCGACGCCGGCACTGATGCGGTTGATGCTGGCGGTGAGGTCCCGGAGGTTGGCCAGGGTGCTCCGGACCGCCTGCCGGCTCTCCTCGTCGCCCAGCACGCTCTGGGCCGTATCGTTGACCACCGAGGCGATGGAGCGGATGTCTTTCAGAACCGGCGCCGCCTCCTGGACCAGCTCATCGAAGGTGACCGGCGACGAGGTGCGGCCGATCTCGCTGCCTGCGGCCAGGAAGGGCTCTGCCTGCAGGCCGGGCAGGAGCTGCAGGTAGCGGTCCCCCAGCATGCCCCGGGTCCGGATCACGGCCTGGACATCCGCCGGCACGCGGAATTCGTCGTAGATGAAGAGCCCCACCCGGGCTCGCCCCTCTTCCAGGGTAATCCGCTGCACCCGGCCCACCTCGATGCCCGCCATCCGCACCGAGGCATCCTCCACCAGGCCGGAGACATCGTCGAAGGTGGCCTGCAGGGCGTAGCCGACCCGCCGGCCGCTGGTGACGCCGGTGAAGGTGATGCTGAGATACACCAGGGCCGCCAGGGCCACCAGCACAAAGGCCCCCACCTTGACCGCCAGGGTCGCTGCGTTGTCCTGCATGGTCATGCCTCGCTCGGGTCTGTCATGGCCACCTCCTCGGGCGCCCGGCCGGCCAGGAAATCCTGGACCACCGGCTCGGGACTGGCCTGGATCTCCAACGGGGTGCCAGCGGCGATGATGCGACCGTCGTGGAGCATGGCCACGGTGTGGGCCATGCGGAAGACCGACGGCAGGTCGTGGCTGATGATGACCGAGGTCAGCTGCAGGCTGGCCTGGGTGCGGATGATCAGCCGCTCGATGGCGCCGCTCATGATGGGGTCGAGGCCGGTGGTGGGCTCGTCGAAGAAGAGGATCTCCGGATCCAGGGCCAGGGCCCGGGCCAGCCCCACTCTCTTGCGCATGCCGCCGGAAAGCTGGGAGGGCATCTTGTCCCCCATGGTCCCAAGGCCCACGTCGGCCAGGCGCTGCCGGGCCAGCTCCCTGGCCTGCCGCCGAGCAAGCCGCGTATGCTCCAGGAGGGGAAAGGCCACGTTGTCCAGCACGGTCATGGAGTCGAAGAGGGCGGCATCCTGGAACAGCACCCCGAACCGCCGGCGCAAGGCCGCCAGCTGCCGGCCGTCCGCCCGGGTCAGCTCCACACCGTCCACCAGGATCCGGCCCCGGTCCGGCCGCATGAGGCCGATGAGGTGCTTGAGGAGCACGCTCTTGCCGCCGCCGCTGCGGCCGATGATCACCGTGGTGGCTGCCGGCTGGACCGCCAGATTCACCCCCGAAAGGACGTGGTGGCCACGGAAGGTCTTGTGCAGATCCTCGATGACGATCATGGGTGGCGGTCAGAAAAGGAGCGAGGTCAGGATGTAATCCATGGCCAGGATCGCCACCGCGGTGTGGACCACGGCCCGGGTGGTGGCCCGGCCGACACCCTCGGCGCCCTCGCCGGCAAAAAAGCCGTGGAAGCAGCCGATCATCCCCATGAGGCCACCGAAGACCGCGGCCTTCACCAGGCCCTGGGTGATGTCCTCCAGGACCAGAAACTCCCGGATGTTGCTCATGAAGATGCCGGGGTTGATCCTGAGGAGGACCACGCCCACAAAGTAGCCACCGCCGATACCGATGAGATCCACCAGCCCGGTGAGGAGCGGCAGCATGACCACGGAGGCCACCAGCCGGGGCGACACCAGGTACTGCACCGGGTGCACCGCCATCACGGCCAGGGCGTCGATCTGCTCGGTCACCCGCATGGTGCCCAGCTCGGCGGCCATGGCCGAGCCGGCCCGGGCGGTGACCATAAGGCCGGTCAGAACCGGCCCCAGCTCCCGGGTCAGGGACAGGGCCACTGTGGCCCCCAAAAGGCTCTCGCCGCCGAACTTCTTGAAGCCATAGTAGCCCTGCAGGGCGAGCACCATGCCGGCGAAGATGCCGGTGAGCAGCACCACCAGGGTGGAGTGCACCCCGATGCCGGCCATCTGGCGCAGGAAAAGGCGGGGCCGCCACGGTGGCCGCACGCTCCAGGCCAGGCCCTGGGCGAGCATCAGGGCCATGCCGCCCAGGGTCTCCAGGCTGCCGAGAAAGCCCGTGCCAAGCCGCCAAGCCAGGGCGCTCAGGATACCGGTGCCAGGGCCAGCCGACCTCATCGCTCCCCCGCTCCTGCCCGTTGCCAAAAGCCTGCTGGCAAAAGACGAACGGGCCCCCCGGCGTCCGCGGATGGCCCGTCACGACCCCTGTCCCGGCAGGCTGGCCGCCTCAGGGCTGCTCGCTGTTGAGCCGGTCCCGCAGGATGCCCGAAGGCCGGAAGGTGACCACGTTCCTGGAGGTGAGCATAAGCTCCTCGCCGGTCTGGGGGTTGCGGCCCCGGCGTGCCCTCTTGCCGCGGACCCGGAACTTGCCGAAGCCGCTGATCAGAAGATCATCCCCCTTCTCCAGGCAACCCTTCATGGCCTCCAGCAGCATCTCCACGGCTGCCACCGCCTGCCCTTTGCTGATGGCCTCATGGCTGTCAAAGATCCGATGCGCCAGATCCGCCTTGGTGAGGGTCATGCTGCGTCCTCCTCCGCTCTCAGGCAATGTGCCGGAAGGCGTCCTTGCCGGCGTAACGTGCCGCGGCCCCCAGCTCCTCTTCGATGCGCAGGAGCTGGTTGTACTTGGCCACCCGGTCGGTCCGGGAGGGGGCGCCGGTCTTGATCTGGCCGGTGTTCAAGGCCACCGCCAAGTCGGCGATGGTGGTGTCCTCGGTCTCCCCGGAGCGGTGGGAGATGATGGCGCGGTAGCCGGCCCGATGGGCCATCTCCACCGCGTCCAGGGTCTCGGTCACCGAGCCGATCTGGTTGAGCTTCACCAGAACAGCGTTGGCTACCCCCTCCTTGATGCCCTTGGCCAGGATCCTGGTATTCGTGACAAAGATATCGTCGCCCACCAGCTGCAGCCGGCTCCCCAGCTTGGCGGTCAGCTTCTTCCAACCCTTCCAGTCCCCTTCTGCCAGACCGTCCTCGATGGAGACGAGGGGATAGCGCTCCGCCCAGTCGGCGTAGAAGGCCACCAGCTCCTCCGCCGACTTCCGGGGCGCCTGCTCGGCGGCGAGCAGGTAGCAGCCCTCCTTCTCCTGGTAAAGCTCGGAGGCAGCCACATCCAGGGCTATGAACACCTCCACCCCGGGCTTGAAGCCAGCCTGGGTGATCCCCTCCAGGAGGGCGTCCATGGCCTCCTCATTGGAGCGCAGATTGGGGGCGAAGCCGCCCTCGTCCCCCACGGCCGTAGCCAGGCCGGCCTTCTTGAGCACCGACTTCAGGCTGTGAAAGGTCTCGACGCCCATGCGCAAGGCCTCGGCAAAGGAGCTGGCGCCGGCCGGCACGATCATGAACTCCTGGATGTCGACGTTGTTGTCCGCATGGGCACCGCCGTTCAAGACATTCATCATCGGCACCGGCAGCACCTTGGCGTTGACCCCGCCCAGATACGAGAACAGAGGCAGGCCCAGCTCGCTGGCCGCCGCCTTGGCCACCGCCATGGATACGCCGAGGATGGCGTTGGCCCCCAGCTTCTTCTTGTTGGCGGTGTTGTCCAGCTCCAGCATGGTGTGGTCGATGAACACCTGGCGGGTGGCCTCGAAGCCCAGGAGCTTGGGCCCGATGATCTCGTTCACATGCCCCACCGCCTTGGCCACCCCTTTGCCGCCGAAGCTTTTGGAGCCCTGATCCCGGAGCTCCAGGGCCTCCCGCTTGCCGGTGGAGGCACCGGACGGCACCGCCGCCCGGCCAACGGCCCCGCTCTCCAGGGTCACCTCCACCTCCACGGTGGGATTGCCCCGGGAGTCGATGATCTGCCGGCCCACCACACTGATGATCTCACTCATGCTGGCTCTCCTTCGTCTTGCTGTTGTCGGATTGGACTGCGGGATCGTCTGACGCCCCGGCGGGACGGCATGACCGCTGTGGCCCAGGGGATCATTGCACGACGCTGCCCATTTTGAAGATGGGCAGATACATGGCCACCACCAGGCCGCCGATCATGCCGCCCAGGAAGACCATCATGAAGGGCTCGATCATGGCGGTGAGGTTGGAGACCGCCTGATCCACCTCGTCGTCGTAGAAGTCAGCGATCTTGCTGAGCATGGTATCGAGAGCGCCGGTGGACTCGCCGACATTGATCATCTGCACCACCATGCTCGGGAAGACCCCGCTCTCCTCCAGCGGCTCGGTGATCGGCCGGCCCTCGGCGATGCTGTCCGCCACCCGGAAGACCGCCTTCTCGATCACCTTGTTGCCCGCGGTGCGGGCCACCACATGCAACGCTTCCAGAATCGGCACCCCGCTTTGCAGCATGGTGCCCAGGGTGCGGGAAAACTTGGCGACCGCCACCTTGCGGATCAGGGGACCGAAGACCGGCATGTTGAGCAGCAGCTGATCGATGCGCTCCCGGCCCTTCTCGGTCCGGTAGGTCCGCTTGACCCCGAAGATCGCCATGCCGGCTGCCGCAAACATGAAGAAGAAGTTGCTCTTCACGAAGTTGGAGATCGTGACCACCAGCTGGGTGGGGGCGGGAAGCGAGGCACCGAAGTCCTTGAACATGTTTTCAAAGACCGGCACGACAAAGATGAGAATAACGGCCAGAATGATGATGGAGATGCACAGACAGATGATGGGGTAGGTCATGGCCCCCTTCACCTGTTTCTTGAGCTTCATGCTCTTTTCCATGAAAGCAGCCAGCCGGGAAAGGATGGTATCCAGGATGCCACCCACCTCACCGGCCTCCATCATATTGCAGTACAAGGTATCGAAGGTGGCCGGGTGCTTCTTCATCGCGTCCGCAAAGGTGCTGCCGGTTTCCACGTCGACCCGGATATCCCGGAGGACCTTCTTGAATGTTTGGTTCTCCTGCTGGTTGGACAGGATCTCCAGGCTTTGCACCAAGGGAAGACCGGCATCGATCATGGTGGACAGCTGCCTGGTGAAGATAACAATATCCCGGCCGGTCACCTTCGGCTGCATGAAGGCGACGTTGGCGAAGAGATCTTTCGGCGCTTCCTTCACCCGGGACGGGGTGATGCGCATCTTCTTCAGCTGCGCATAGGCCGACTTCTCGTCCAGCGCCTCGATCCTGCCCTTGCGCTTCTCGCCGTAAGAGTTGACTCCCTTCCAGATGTAGATCGGCATCGCGTTCCTCTTAAAGAACCTCGCGACCGCAACGGCCGGTTCAGATGGCGTTGATTCTAGCTCATGGGTCTGGCGCTGACAATGGCTGCGGTCGGACCGCGCCACCGGCAAGCCGGCGCAGACGCCGGTCATCCGTCTTGGACGGAGGAAGGATCAATCCGTCATTCGGGACAAACGTGGACGGTACCCGTTGACGGGTGTCCTGGATTTGCCGTTGACAGCCTGACCCTCACTGTCTATCTTTTGGAGCTTCGTTTCGGCCACCCCAACATGCCCAACGCCGGCCGGCCGTTCATCATCCCCTGCCGGGATGCCCGCTGTTCGGGCCGGACGCCAAAGAGGAGGTTATGGTCACCATGTCCGACACCAGCATGTACACCTCAGGCTGCTTCAAGACCATTGTCGACAAGTGCGAGGGCTGCGACCGCATCGTCAACGTCGAGGAGAATCGCTACTGCCGCAGCTATGCCGACCCTGCTGCCAAGTGGCGGCTGGGCCTGTGCAACTTCGCCACCCATGCCAAGCCGGCCGTGCTCACCACAGCCACCAAGATCAACCCGTTGAAGGCCTCGAAGCGGGCGGCGGCAGGCAAGAAGAAGTAAGGCCGCGCAGCACGCTACGTTTTTCCACGCGGGCGGTCCGGATGCGGGCCGCCCGCCCTTTTTTCCCGCCCTTCCCGGCTCCGGCCGCAGGCCTTCAGCCAGCAGCCTCCGGAGCGTTGCCCGTCCGCCGCACCCAGAGCTCGAAGGTGGCGCCCTCCCCGGGCCGGTTGTGCAGCACCAGCCCGCCGAACTTCTCCATCACCTGCATGCTGATGGCCAGGCCCAGCCCGGTACCCTGGGAGGAAGGCTTGGTGGTGAAGAACGGGTCGAAGATCAGCTCGGCCTTGTCCTCCGGCACCCCGCCACCGTTGTCGGCCACGAATAGGGAAACCCGGTCCGCGGCCGGCTCCACCCGGATCTCTACCCACGGGCTGGTGCCTTCCCGGTCCCGGCGATCCTCCACCGCGTGCCGGGCGTTGGACAGGAGATTGAGCACCACCTGCTCGAGCTCCGCCGCCACCGCCCGCACCGGCGGCACCTCCTCCGGCAGGTGCTCGGCGAGAACGATGCCGTGGGTCTTGAACTGGTGCCGGCACAGGCCAACGGCGTCCAGGGCCACCGCAGTCAGGCTCACGTCGGCAGGCTCCCCGGCCTTGCGGCCGAAGGTCCGTACATGCTCGATGAGGCCATCCACCCGCTTGAGACTGCCGATGAGCTTGGGCAGCTCGGCCATCACCTGCTCCAGGGTCAGCCGGCCCCGCTGGTGCAACAAGGCCCACGTCTGGACGGTAAGGCTCATCACCGACAGGGGCTGGCCGATCTCGTGGGCCATGGAGGCGGCCATCTCACCCAGGGCCGCCAGGCGACCGGAATGGATCATCGCCGCCTGGCGGGCCTCCCGCTCCCGCTGGACCGCCAGCTGCTGCTCCAGCCGCCGGCGCTCCTCCATCTCCTGCCGCAGCTGCCAGTTGGCCTGGGCCAGCTCCCGGCGCTGGGCCTGGAGGGCCAGCTGGGTGCTCACCCGGGCCCGCAGCACCGACAGGTTGATGGGCTTGGTGATGTAATCCACCGCCCCCAGCTCCAGGCCATAGGATTCGTCCTCCCCATCCCCCAGCCCGGTGACGAAGATGACCGGGATATCCCGAATCGCTTCGGCGGCCTTGAGACGCCGGCAGACCTCGTAGCCGTCCATGTCCGGCATGATGATATCGAGAAGGATCAGGTCCGGACGGTTGTCGCCGGCTGCCAGCGCCAGGGCCTCCTGACCCCCGGTGGCCGCCGACAGGTGGTAGCGATCCCGGAGCGCCCGGGCCAGCACGTGGACGTTCTCGGGCACATCATCGACGATCAGGATTCGAGGCTTTTCCTGCTCAAGAGACATGGAGGTCAATGGGGTCTGGGGTTGAGGTCACGGGCCAGATCTTCCAGGCCGGCCAGGGCCTCGGCGAACTGGAGGCGCATGACCAGCTGCACGAGCCGATCCATGGCCTCCTGGTGCTCGGGCCGCGACAGGGCGGCGCACTGGCGCAGGATCGCCTCGGCCTCCAGGTCGTGGCTGCGCAGGAGACCGGCCACCTGGGCCAGGAGCAACCCCAGGGTCTCACCGCTGCCCGCGGGCGCCAGGGCCCTGGCCTCCTCCCCGGCGGGCAGCTCGGCGATGGTGGCCAGGACCTGGCTCAGGGCAGCCTGGAAGCCATCCATCCGGGCCGCCACCTCCTCCCCCTGGCTGATCGCCGTCTCCAGCTGGCGGGCGGCCTCGGCCAGCCCGAAGGCCGCCAGGTTGCCGGCCAGGCCCTTGACGGTGTGCACAGCCCGGCGGGCCGCCTCCCGGTCGCCCCGGCCCAGGGCCTCCCGGATCACCGCCCCGGCCTGACTCTGGCTGGCGGCGAACTGGGCGAGGAGCTGGTGGTACAACGTTCGATCCCCGGCCAGCCGGGCGATGCCGGCTGCCAGGTCCAGCCCTGCTGCTGGCGGCAGCTGGCCCGCCGTCACGGCCGGCGGCGGTTCCGGGACCGGCTCGGCCAAGGCCCCGGAACTCTTCGCCACCCACCGGCCCAGGGTGGCGGCCAGGGTCGCCAGCTCCACGGGCTTGGTCAGAAAATCGTCCATCCCAGCCGCCAGGCAACGCTGCCGGTCGTCGGCCAGGGCATGGGCGGTCATGGCGATGATCGGCAGGTGGCGGCCGGTGGCCAGGGCGCGGATTCCGGCTGTTGCCTGGTAGCCATCCATCTGGGGCATCTGCACGTCCATGAGCACCGCATCGTAATGCCCGCCGGCCTCCACCGCCTCCACCGCCTGCCGGCCGTTTTCGACCACCTTCACGGCGACCCCCAGGTGGGACAACAGCCTGGTCGCCACCACCACGTTGATCGGGTTGTCCTCGGCCAGCAGGATGGTGGCCCCGCGCAAGGAGCCGGCAACCGGCAAGGCACGATGCCCGGCCGCAGGCGGGCGCGGGCCGCTGCCGCCAGCCCAGAGGTCGACAAGAAAGGCCAGGAGGCGGGAAGGACGCAACGGCATCGGCAGCACGGCGGTGGCGCCGGCCCGGCGGGCCTGCTCCATGTCCGCCTCCCGCCGCAAGGTGGTGGCGAGCACCACCGGCGTCGCTGCCAGGTCCGGGTCGACTCGGATGCCCTCCAGAAGGCCCAGGGCATCCGAGTCGGCCTGCCGCCAAGCCAAGAGGACCAGGCTCACCGCCGGTGCCCCGGTCCGGACCTGCTGCAGCCGGGGCAGCACCGCCGCCGCCTGCGCCACTGCCTCCACCTCCAGGCCCCAGCCGGTCAGGGTCCGGATCAGGGTCTGGCAGTGCAGCTCGTGATCGTCCACCACCAGCACCCGCCGGCCGGCCAGCCCCTCGCGGGAAGCCGCCGCGCCGGCCGTCTCCTCCTCCCCCAGCTCCAGATCCACCACCAGGGTGAAGGTGCTGCCCTGGCCTGGCTGGCTCTTGACCTCGATCCCTCCCGCCATCAGCTCCGCCAGCCGGCGGACGATGGCCAGCCCCAGCCCGGTGCCGCCGTACCGGCGGGTGGTGGAGCCGTCCGCCTGGGTGAAGGGCGCGAACAGCCGCTCCTGATCGCCAGCCGCGATGCCGATCCCGGTGTCGGTCACCGCGAAGGCCAGCCGCACCCATTCCTCGCCCAGCTCCAGCAGAGAGACCCTTAAGGCCACCCCACCCTGCTCCGTGAACTTGACGGCATTGCTGGTCAGGTTGACCAGGATCTGGTTGAGGCGCAAAGAGTCCCCCACCACCTCCTGGGGGACCTGGGGCTCCACTTCGGCGGTGAGATCGAGGCCCTTGGCCAGGGCCTGGGGAGCAAACAGCTCCAGGATGCCCTCCACCAGGGGCCGCAGGGCAAAGGGCGCCCGCTCCAGCTCCAGGCGACCGGCCTCGATCTTGGACAGATCCAGGACATCACTGAGGGTGCCGGCCAGGAGACGGGCGGCGTCGTGGATGGTCTCCAGAGGGACGCGCAGGCCCGGCTCCGGCTCGGCCTGCAGGGCCAGGGTGGTCATGCCGATGATGGCGTTCAGGGGCGTGCGGATCTCGTGGCTCATGTTGGCCAGGAACTCGCCCTTGGCCCGGTTGGCGGCCTCGGCCTCGGCCACTGCCTGGCGCAGGGCAGCGTCCGCCTGCTTGCGGGCGGTGACATCCCGGGAGACATGCACCACCTGGACGATCCTGCCGCCCTCGTCCCGGATCGGCGAGGTGGCCACCTCCACCACCACCTCCCGGCCGTCCGGCAGATGGTGGAGGTGCTCGACCACCGCATGCTCGCCGGTGGCCAGGGTGTAGACCAGGGGGCAGGGATCCTGGGGGCCGCTGCACGGCTGGGCCAGGCCGTGGGTCGTGGCGTGACAGGTCTGACCCAGGACCTCCGCCTCGGCAAGGCCATACTCCCGCAGGAAGACCTGATTGACCGCCCGGATCCGGAAGTCCTGGACATCGATGATCGCCACCGCATCGTACATGCTGTCCAGAATCGTGCGGTAGAAGGCCACGGTGCGCTGCAGCTCCCCCTGGGCCTGGAGCCGCTCCCCCAGATCCCGGCCCGTGGCCCGGAAGCCGACCACAGCGCCGTCCTCGTCCCGGATCGGCGACACGGAGAGATCCAGAAAAAGACTGCGGCCGTCCCGGGTCTGGAGGCGATGCTCCGGCAAGCGCTCCCGGTCGCTCCCGGCCAGGATGCGGCTCATGGCCTGGGTCATGGCCTCCCCGGTCTCCGGGGAGACCAGCCGCCGGTGGCACAGCCCGGTCAGCTCCCGCCGCCGAAAGCCGCTCATCTGGGCCAGGGGCTGGTTGACGAACACGAAGCAGCCGTCGAGGTCGATCTCGAAGTAAGCCTCCTCGATTCTATCCAGGATGTGCCGGAAGCGCTCCTCGCTCTTCTGAAGCTCGCTCACCGTCTCCTGGCGGCCCTGGGCCTCAGCCAGGAGCTGCCGGTTGGCCGCCTCCAGCTCCCGGGTCCGGGCCTGGACCTGGACGTCCAGATCGCCGTAGACGGCCTGCAGGCGCTCGATGAGGGTGTTGCAGCCGGCGGCCAGGCCGCCGATCTCGTCACCGCCCTCGCCGGGCACAAGGGCCATGCGGCGGGGATCGGTCTCCTGGGCCGCCCGGGAGAGGTGGGCGGCCATGCGGGTCAGGCGGCGTACCACCACCAGCTGCAGGATGACGCCCAGGCCCAGGGCCAGGACGACCAGGGCGATGATGATGGGCGGCAGGACGAGCCGGACGGCCTCATCCGCGGCAGCGGGCAGATGGGCGTGGGTGACGGTATAGAACCGGTAGCCCAGAAAAAGGGCGAAGGCCAGCACGCCGCTGCCGATCCAAAGAAGGATCTTGACGCCGATGCGGTTCACGGCGGGCGGGCACTAGGGGGCGAGGAAGAGGGACACATCCCGGAACTCCAGCACCAGGCGGGGCTCGCCGGTGCCGACCACCGCGGTGCCGCTCAGGATGGGATGGGCCTTCAACAGGCCGTGGCCGAAGGGGGTCACCACCACCTTGACCTTGTGCTGGATCCCTTGCACCCCGCAGGCCAGGCGACGACCGTATTCATCCTCCACCACCAGGATGCGGATGGCGGCCAGTCCGTCGCCACCGCCGCCGGCCGCCACCTCGCCCAGGTGCACCGCCAGGTCGACAAAGGGCAGCAGCTGGCCGCGCCAGGCGAAGAAGCGCCGGTCCCGATGGCCGTGCAGGACGCGCTGGCTGGCATCCAGCACCTCCACCAGGCAGCGGTAATCGACGCCAAAGACCTGGCTGCCCACCTGCACCAGCAGGATGTCCCGGGTCCGGTTGCCGGAGATGACCGGCACCACCAGCTCGAAGGTGGTGCCCCGCCCCGGCTCGGACTCGATCTGGATCCGGCCGCCGCTGCCCTCGATGGCCGCCCGCACCACGTCCATGCCCACGCCCCGGCCGGAGACCTTGGTCACGGCCTCGGCCGTGGAGAAGCCCGGGGCGAAGATGAGGGCTCGGATGGCGGCATCGTCCAGGTCGGCGGCCGCCGGGATCAGCCCCCGCTCCACGGCCTTCCGCCGGATGGCGGCGCAGTCCAGACCCCGGCCGTCGTCCGCCACGGTCAGGATCAGCCGCTCATCCTCCCGCCGGGCCCAGATCGCCAAAAGACCCTGCTGGTCCTTGCCGGCGGCCAGCCGATCCCTGGGGGACTCGAAGCCGTGGTCCACGGCGTTGCGCACCAGATGCACCAGGGGGTCGCCCAGGATCTTCAGGAAGGAGCGGGGCACCTCGATCTCACCGCCGGTGGTCTCGAGGAGCACTGATTTGCCGCAGGCCTCGGACAACTGTTTGATGAGGGCGGGTAGCCGCTGGTAAAGCTCGCTGAGGCGCCGGCTGGTGAGGCTGGTCACCCGTCGCTCCAGGCTGTTGACGTGGCGGTCCAGGTCGCCGGAGCTGTCCTGGAGCAGGCGCCGGTAGCGGGGCGGGATCAGGCTGCCCAGCTCGCTGACCAGGTTCTCCAGGGCGTTGCGGTCCGCGACCAGGGAGCCGACTCCGGCCGCGATCTCGTCGAGAATCCGTCCCGAGACCCGGAAGAACTCCGGATCGTGCTCGCCGCGGCCGCCGGCCGGCTCGGCGGCCGGGAGGGCACCCCCGGCCTCGGCCGGCGACATCTCGGCCGGCG
Source organism: Thermodesulfobacteriota bacterium (assembly GCA_040755095.1). Classification (NCBI taxonomy): domain Bacteria; kingdom Pseudomonadati; phylum Thermodesulfobacteriota; species Thermodesulfobacteriota bacterium. Next base: position 59,419 of record JBFMBH010000003.1, on the reverse strand, counting down.
CAGCCGGCCCGGCCGCCGCCTGGGCGACCAGGGTCCCGGACCGCATGGTCACCTGGCCCTCCCGCAGCACCCCTTCCTCCCACAGCCGCTTCACCGCCTCGCTGACCACCTCCGGCGAGATGTCACACAGGTCCAGGATGACGTCCCAGTCCAGGAGGAAATCGCCCTCGGCCAGGAGGGCCTTGAGACCGGCGACATCGCCGTTGAGGGCGTGCACATCGAGACTGGCGAAGGCGGTCTTGCCGTGCTGGGCCACCTGCTCCAGGGCGGCCAGCTGCCGGCAGACCAGGGCGGTGACGTCCTCGCCCGCCAGGGTCACCGCCTCCACCGCCAGGTGATCCACCGGCAGCACCACCCGGGCCCGGGTGCTCCGGATCTTGCCCAGGGCCGCCTCCGTGGCCTCGATGATCGGGACCAGCAGACTGGCCTGGGCTCCCACCCCGGACACCGCGGCCAGACTCTGCCGCAGCTGGCCGAGCAGGCCGTCCAGGCAGGCCATGCTGGCCTGCTCCACCTTGAGCTGCTGCAGGGCCTGCAGGAAGTCCCGGAAGGGCGGCCTCTCCACCATGAGCGGCTCGGTGCCGGCCGCCCCCACCGCCTCCTGGAGCAGAAACAGGCCCTGCCGGGTCACCTCCGCCTCGGCCGGGGTCAGGCCCTCCCCCTTTCCCTGGCGATCGCGAACAAAGTCCTCGAAGCGGTGGACGAACTCGGACAGGGCCACCAGCTCCAGGATGGCGCTGGTACCCTTGAGGGTGTGCAGGCAACGGAAGAGACCGTTCACCGAGGCGGCCGGACAGCCATCCGGCTGCACCAGCTCCAGGGCGTCATCCACCAGGGTCAGCCCCTCCTGGATGAAATCGGCGGTGAGATCGGCACTGATCGAGGCAGGCATGGCGTCACCCCCCGGTTACCGAGGCCAGAAGCCTGGCCCAGTAGTCATGCCGCGCCATGGTCTCACCCACCGCGGCCTCCAGGGCCGCCACATCCACCGGCTTGAAGAACAGGCGCGCCGCACCCGCCACCCGGGCCCGCTGCACCGTCTCCGCGTTCCGGTGGGCGGTGACGACGATGAAATCGCAGGCCGGCATCAGGGCGCGCATGCGACGGATGAGCTCGTAGCCGTCAATGCGCGGCATGCTGATGTCCGTGATCACCAGATCGTAGGGCATCTTCAGAAAGGCCTGCAGGGCCAGATACGGATCCTCGTACGGCTCCACCGCCTGGCCGGTGAGCAAGCTCAAGGTGGAGGCCAGGCTCTGGCTGACCTCCGGCTCGTCATCCACCACCATGATCCGGCACGTTCCCTGGTCCATCAGTCTGCCCCCCGCCCACTACGCATGGTGGCCAGAAAGGTGCGGCGCCAGCGCTGCACCCTTCTGGCCGCCTCGTCGATGATCTGTGCTGCCGCCTCCATGTCGGTCAACGGCTTCAGGATGTAGTCGGCGGCACCGGCCTGCACGCATTCCATGACCTTGTCCACCGTGGAGAAGGCGGTCATCATGACCACCTGCAGCAGGGGCTGCTCGGTCTTGATCCGGCGCAACAGCTCGATACCGCTCATGCCCGGCATATTGATGTCCGAGAGCACCACGTCCACCCGCTCCCGGCCCAGGAGCTCCAGGGCCCGCAGCGGATCGCTCTCGGTGCTGATCCGGTAGTCGCCCGCCACCTCCAGATAGCAGCGGAGGGCATCGAGGATGTCGGGCTCGTCGTCGACGATGAGGACATGGGTCTGTTGCGGGCTCATGCGGGCGCTCCAGGGGGGGTGCTCGGGCTGGTCAAGAGCTTGGCGGCGTCGAGAATCAGGATCACCTGACCGGTGGGGGTGATGGTGCTGCCCATGATCCAGGGCATCCGGCCCAGGGCCTTGGGCAGGGGCTTCAGGACAAACTCCCCCTCCCGGAAGAATTCGTCCACCCGGACGGCCTCCCGCCGGTCGCCCGCCCGGATGATGACCAGCGGCACCTGGGCCGGCAGGGCTCCCCGCTCCGCCGCCGGCAGGTCCAAGAGGGCTGCCAGGTCGTGCACCACCAGGATGTCGCCCCGGATGGCCACCATCGTCTCCCGGCGGTGCCGGTGGAAGCGCTCCCGGTCCACCTTCACGGTCTCGACGATGACATCGAGGGGCAGGTAGAAGCGCTCGCCCGCCACGGCCACCTCAAGACCCCGGCTGACGGTCAGGGTGAGCGGCAGCCGCATGGTGATGGTGCAGCCCAGGCCGGGCCGACTTGCCACCTGGACGCTGCCGCCGATCCGCTCGATGCCCCGGCGCACCACGTCCATGCCCACCCCCCGGCCCGAGACCTCCGAGACCGAGCCAGCGGTGGACAGGCCTGGGGCAAAGATCAGGTTGGCCAGCTCGTCCTCGCTCATGCGCTCCAGTTGGGTCTGGTCATAGAGGCCGTTGGCCAGGGCCTTCTTGCGGATGGCGGCGCTGTTGAGCCCCCGGCCGTCGTCCGTGATCTGGACCAGCACCGATTGGCCCCGTTGGGCGGCATGGAGGCGGATGACCCCCTCGGCCGGCTTGCCGGCCGCGATCCGCGCCTCGGTCGGCTCCAGGCCGTGGTCAGCGGCGTTGCGGATGAGGTGCACCAGGGGGTCGCCCAGGGCCTCGATGACCGTCTTGTCCAGCTCGGTCTCGCCGCCCGAGACCTCGAGACGCATGGCCTTGCCCAGCCGGCGGGACAGGTCCCGCACCAGGCGAGGAAATCGGGCAAAGACATGCTGGACCGGGGTCATGCGCATGGCCATGACCGCCGCCTGCAGCTCCTCGCCGATATGGGAAAGCCCAACACAATGCTCCTTGACCTTCTGGCCGATATCTGGCCGGCCATCGTCGACCGCGATGGAGCGGGCCAGGTAGGCCAAGGCATTGCGGCCCACGAGAAGCTCGCCCACCAGGTTCATGAGCTGGTCCAGGCGCTCGGAAGGCACCCGGATCACCGCTGCCTGCTCCCGCTCGCCGGCGGTGGCTGCTTCCGGGGTGGCGGCCGGGCGGCCCTGGGCCGGTGCCAGTGCCGGCGCCGGCGCGACGGTCACCGCTGCCAGACGAGGCACGGCCTGGCGCACCTCCTGGCTGAAGGCCACCAGATCCGGCAGGCAGAGGCGCATACTCTCCTCGCTGCTGTCCTGGCACAGAAACTCGGCCACGGTGAGGGCCTCGCCGATCTTCTTCTTGAGGTCCCGGTCGCCGGTGCTCATGGCCACACCAGCGATGTCTTGCAGGGTTTCGCGGATCCGGGCCAGGGCCTGTTCCCGATCCGTGACGGTGAGCATGCCGGCCAGGTCATGCTCCAGCCTGGTCAACAGCCGGCCCAAAGGCGAGCCCGTGGCCGAGGATCCGGCCGGCGCCCGGCCTTCGGCCGCGGCCCGGCAGTGCTCCACCAGCTCCCGGACCGGGAACCCGATGGCATCGCCGGCCGCCAGGCGCTCCAGGAGCTGGACCAGGGTGTCCCGGACCTGGAAGAGGATCTCCACCTCGCTGGGCGAAAGGCGGCTGGCGGTGGCCCGGCGCTGCTGCACCAGATGCTCGGCCGCGTGGGCCAAGTCCCGAGCCCCGGCCAGAACGTGCCGCTCCCGGTCGCTCTCCCGGTCGAAGTGGGCCAGCACCATGCCGCTGTTGCCCTTCACTGTGTGCAGGTAGCGGAAGATGGCATCCGGCCCGTCATCGGCCATGCTGCCGGCCTGAGCGGCCTTCAACAGGCCCTCCATGGCCTCCAGGTGCCCGTTGGCCTCGGCCAGAAACTCGGCAAGCAGCTCGGCGGGCAGCTCCGGGAAGGGCTCGCCGGAAGCCGCGACGGCCGGAGCGGCAACAACGGCGGCCGGGGCCGCCGGCGCTGCCGCCTTGCCCTTGTCGATCTCGCCCTCCAGCCAGTCCAGGACGTCTTGCACCGCCAGATCGGTCATGGCCAGGACGGCGTTGCCGCCCTCCTCCCGGGCCTGGCTGGCCGCCGATGCCGCCTCGGCCAGGAGCTTCTTCAGACGATCCACCCCGCCCAGGAGGCAGTCCGCCACGTCCGGGGTCACCTGCACCCGGTGCCCCCGGACCAGGTCCAGGAGCGCCTCCAGCCGGTGGCCGAGGCGCTCGGCCGCCGCCAGGCCAAAAAAGCCGGAGGTGCCTTTGATGGTGTGCACGCTGCGGAAGATCCCCTGGACCAGGGCATCCTGGCCCGCGTCTCCGTCTTCCAGACGCAGGATCTCGTCCTCCACCTGGGCCAGGAGGTCCTGGCCCTCCAGGAGGAACTCCCTGAGGAGATCCAGCTCGCTGGCCTGCAAGCTGATGGTGATCGTCTCGGCCATGGTTGTCCTGTTGTCTCGCCCGTAGGCTGCCGCCAGCCGTCTAGAGCCAGGGCTTCTGATACAGAATCATGCCGCCCCGGCGGATCGCCCTGAAGGCGTTGGAGATCCGGCTCATGGATTCCGAATGGCCCAGAAAGATGTAGCCGCCCGGATTGAGGCTCTCGAAGAAGTGGGCCACCACCTTCTGCCGTGCCAGGTCATCGAAGTAGATCAGGACGTTGCGGCAGAAGATGAAGTCCACATTCACCACCCGGGCCATCTGGCTGTCCTGGTGCATATTGAGGTGCTCGAAACGGCACATGTGGCGCAGGATCGGGTGCACCCGGTACTGGCCGGTCCTGGTGCGGGTCAGCCACTGGTCCAGGTACTCCGGCGGCATCTCCTTCACCGCCCGCCGGTCATAGAGGCCCTTGCGGGCGGTGTTCAGCACCCGGGTGTCGATGTCCGTGGCCAGGACATCGAGCAGCCAGCTGTCCGGCTCCTCCAGCATCTCCCGCAGGATGATGGCCAGGGTGTATGGCTCCTCGCCGGTGGAGCAGCCCGCCGACCACAGCCGCAGGCGGCGGTTCTTCATGGAGGCCCGCCGGGCGGCCAGCTCCGGCAGGCACTGCTCGGCGAACACCACCAGCTGATTGAACTCCCGGAAGAAATACGTCTCGTTGGTCGTGAGCAGGTTGATGAAGGCCTGCAGCTCCTCCCCCCGGGGATCGCCGAACTTGAGCAGGCGCAGATACTCCAGGGCGGTCTCCGTGCGACAGGCCTCCATGCGGATCTGCAGCCGCTTTTTGACGAAGAGGAGCTTGTTCTCGTCAAAGGCGATCCCGGTCTGGGCATGGATCAGGTCCCGGATCTTGAGGAAATCCGCCAGATCGAGTCGCATAACTGGTCAGGCGCATGCCAGAGCCGGGTCCAGCATCACCGGCCCTGCACCGCTTTGATGATCTCACGGGCCATCTCCCAGCTGCCGGCCAGGAGCTGGACGGCATTGAGGGCCACTGCCGCGCCGGGCATCCCCCAGACCACGGCGCTCTCCTCGCTTTCCGCAATGGTGACGCCCGCCGCCTGGTGGATGGCGGCCATGGCCTTCGCCCCGTCATCGCCCATGCCGGTCATGAGCACCCCCACGGTGTCCTGGCCGTAGACCCCGAGAATCGACTCCATCATCACGTCCACCGAGGGCATGAAGGCATGCTCCGGCCGGGAGGGGGTGCGGATCACCACCTCGCCGGTGGTCCGGCGGGCCACGGTGAGATGGCGGCCGCCCTGGCCCAGGTAGATGGTGCCGGGCTGGACCACCATGCCGCTTTGCGCCTCCAGGCAGCGCATCCGGCAGCAGCGATCCAGGCGCTCGGCGTAGGAGGCGGTGAAGCTGGGCGGCAGGTGCTGGACCATGAACACCGCGGCCGGCAGATCGGCGGGCAGGGCCGGCAGCACATCCAGGATCGTCTTCGGCCCGCCGGTGGAGATGCCGATGGCGACCGCCTTGTGGCCCACCGGCGGCACGGACGGCGCTGGCCGGCTGCGCTGGGGCACGGGCGCGGCCGGCCGGACGGGCTCTGCTGCCAGGCCAGGCCGCTTGCGCGGTCGGGCCAGGCGCACCACCGTGCCGGCGCTGGCCGCGGCCCGCACCTTGCGCAACAGCTCGTCGCTCACCACCGTCAGGTTGGCGGAGACCGTGCCCCCCGGCTTGGCCACGCAGTCGAAGGCGCCCATCTCCAGGGCCTTCAAGGTCGCCTCGGCCCCGGCCTGGGTCAGGGACGACACCATGACCACCTGTCCCAGCCCGTCCCGCACCAGGTGCCCCAGGGCGGTAAGGCCGTCCATGTTGGGCATGTTGATGTCCAGGGTGATGACATCCGGCTTCAGACGGGCGGCCTTGTCCAGAAGGTCCACCCCGTCCCGGGCCGCGCCCACCACCTCCACCCTGGGATCGGTCTCCAGGATCTCCCGCAACACGCGCCGCATGAGCGCGGAGTCGTCGGCGATGAGAACCCGGATCTGGGCTGGCATGTTTGTCTCCTCAGGGTGTGTCGCAAAGGCTGCAGGCCCGTTCGGTCCCGGCGTTCCGGCCTCATGCGGCCCCTGGGACGACCTGTGGGACCTGGAAGACCTGTGGAGCGACCAGGGCTGCTGCGGTCAGTCGTCGATGGCCATGGCGTCCTCGGCCCTGGCCCTGGTCTTCTTGGCGCCGCTTTTGCGGGCCGGCTTCGGCTTGGCGGTCATCGGGGAGGCCGGCGCCGCGCTGCTGGCCGCGGACAGGGCTGCCAGGGCCTGCTGCTCGCCGGCGGTCAGCATGCGGCTGACATCCAGGATGAGGACCATGCGCTTGCCGGCATCGAGCTTGCCGATGCCGGTGATGAAGGCTCGCTGCTCCCGGTCCACCCGGGTCTCCAGGAGGGCCGGCGTCGCCTCGATCTGGGCGCCGGGGATGCGCAGCACCTCGTTGACCTGGTCGACGATGAAGCCCGTGCGCTGGCCGTCCAGGTCCACAATGATGATCCGGGTCCGGTCGCTGACGCTGCGGTCCGCGAGATCGAACCAGGTCCGCAGGTCGATGAGCGGGATGACCTGCCCCCGGAGGTTGGTGACCCCGGCCAGAAAGGCGGGCGCCTTGGGCAGCCGGGTCACCTGACCCAGGCGGTTGATCTCCCGGATCTGGGTGATGCGGATGCCGTACTCCTCGCCACCCACCACGAAGGTGACCAGCTGCTCCTCGGACAGATCCGCCCCTCTGGTGGGGCCTGCGGTCTCCCCGGCGGCCGGCGCCGTGTCCTCCATCAGCTCGCCGACTGCCTCGATGCCCGCCAGCCGGTTGACATCGAGGATGAGGATGAGACGGCGGCCGTCGTCGAGGCGGGCCACGGCGTCCAGCTCGCTGGTGCGCATGGCCAGATCGTCCACGGCCTGGATCTCGTCCAAGGGCACCCGCAGGACCTCTTTCACCCGGTCCACCATGAGGCCCATGGATGGGCCATCGCCCTCCACCACCAGGATCCGCTGCTCGTCCCCGTCCGCCGGAGCCAGGCCCAGGAGGATCCGCAGGTCCAGGATCGGCAGGAGCTGCTCCCGGACTGTCACCAGGCCCCGGACCGCCGGCGGCGCCCCGGGCAGGGCGGTGATCTCCCCGTGGCGCAGGATCTCCTTCACCACCCCGATGTCAAAGGCATACTCCTCGTCGGCGACGGCAAAAGAGACCAGCTGCCGCTCCGCCACCTTGGCGGTGGCCGCCGCCGGCCGGCCGCTGCCATGGGCCAGGGCCGCCGGGCGGCTGGCCGTCCCCTCCGCGGTACCGGCCTCCACAGCCAGCACCTCTTCGGGCCGGATCAGGAGCACCAGCCGGCGGCCGGTGTCCAGTTTGATGACCCCGGCCAGGAAGTCGCCGGTGATACCGCCCTGGGTGGCCGGCGGCGGCGGGTCCACGGCGCCCTGCGGGACCCGCATCACCTCACTTACCCCGTCCACCACCATGCCGGCGATCATCCCGGACACGTCCAGGACCAGAACCCGGGTCCGCTCCGTGGCCGGCATCACCGGCAAGCCGAAACGGCGGCGGCAGTCGATGACCGGCAGCACCGCGCCCCGCAGGTTGGCCACCCCCCGGACATAGTCCGGCGTGAGGGGGATGTGGGTGATGGCCGGAAGCCGCACGATCTCCCGGACCTGGGTGATGTCCACCCCGAACTCCTCTTCCGCCAGCCGGAAACAGACGAGCTGGGATTCGCCCGCGCCGGCAGCTTGCACGCTGGTCTCAGCCATATCGGCACCTCAAGCGGTCGACCCTTTAGGCGTTTTGCATCTCGTCGGCCAGGCTGGCCACGTCCTCGGCGGTGAGCGCAATCTCCTTGATGCCTTTGATCTGCTCGGCTGCCGCATGGCCGGACTGCTCGCTGTTTTGCACCAGCACCTCCACCGCCTGGGCGCTGTCCTCCACCAGGCGGTTGGTGCTGTCCGCCGCGGCGTGGGCATCCTTCATGCGGACGAGGGCCAAGCCCTGGCTGGCCCGGGTTTCCCGGATCAGCCGGGAGATCTCCACCAGGGCCTCCACCGCCACGTTGGCCCGCTCGATCTGCACCTGGATCATGGTGCTGATGTTGGCGATGTCCCCCTTGGCCAGGGCGATCTGGTCCCGGACATCGTCCAGGATCTCCCGCATCTTCTCGGCGTTGTCCGCACTCTCGTTGGCCAGGGAGCGGATGTCGCCGGCCACCACCGAGAAGCCGCGGCCGAACTCCCCGGCCCGGGCCGCCTCGATATGGCCGTTCACCGCCAGCATGTTGGTCTGGATGGCGACGTTGGTGATGGTGTCCACGATCTTGTTGACCTTGGAGAACTCCTTGTCCAGGACCGCCATCTCCTCCATGATCGCCTGGTTGTTCTTGATGGTGTTCTTGATGCCATCGGTGACCATCTCGATGCCGTGGTGGAAGCGCTCGAAGATGCGGCGGAACTGCTCCACCGCCGGCCGGATCTTCGAGTCGAGGATGGCGCGGCATTCGTCCAGACGGCCGTCGGCCATGGCCCGGACCACATCCCGGGCGCCGTGGTGCACGGCGTCATGATGCTCCCGGATCTCGTCGTAGGCCAGCTGCTCCTCCCCGTCCTCCGGCTGGTAATGGTCGTACCAGCAGCCAAAGGCGCACTTGTGGGGATCGAGCTGGCCCTTGAAGGGGGTGTTGTCGGTGATGGCCTTCTCCAGGGCCTCGATATAAAGGAGATGGTCGAGACATTTGATGTGCTCCAGCTCCTGCTGGATGCCCCGCCCCTTGCCGGCGATCTCCTCCCAGATGGCATCCCCTGCCGCCAGATCAGCGAGGGTGGTGTTGGCCAGGCCGCTCACCTCGCCCAGGGTGTCGGCCATGGACCGGGAGCCCTTGGCCACCTCGCTGATGGCCCGCTCGATCTCATCGGCGGAGTTGTCCATCTCCTCCACGGTGGCGGCCAGCTCCTCGGCGGCGGCGGCCACCTCCTCGGCGGACTTGCTGATGTCCACCGAGCTCTTGAGGTCATCGGCCATGGTGGCCAGATCGTTGGCGGCCGCCGACGCCTCGGAGAAGGCCTTCACCTGCTCGCTGGTGCTCTGGCGGATCTGGTCGCAGGAGGCGGCGATCTGCTCCGCGGCGCCCACCATGGTGCTGACATTGCCGCAGGTCTGATCGGCCCGCTCCGCGACCTGGATGGAAATCTGCTTGATCTGACGCACCGCGGCCGTGATCTGGGAGGACTGGTGGCGGATGTTGTTGCAGGCGCCGGCGATCACCCCGGTCTTGCGCTTGTTGGTGGCCGAGATGCTCTCGAAGGCCGAGACCGAAGAGACCACCCGGGCCACCTGATTGAGGGCGTCGTCAATGACATCCTTGATCTTGTGGGCCGAGCTCTCCGAAACCTCGGCCAGGGTCCGCACCTCGTCGGCCACCACGGCAAAGCCCTTGCCGTGATCCCCGGCCCGGGCCGCCTCGATGGCCGCGTTCAGGGCCAGAAGATTGGTCTGGTCGGCAATCCGGGTCACCACCTGGACGATGCCGCTGATGTTCTCCGCCTTGGTCTTGAGCTGGTTGATGACCGTGGCGGAGTCCAGCACCCGCTTGGTGGTGGCGTCCACCGAGCCGGCCAGCTCGGAGATGGCCCGGGTGGTGTCCACCGTCTTCTTGTCCACATCCTCGTTCTTGGCGTCGTACTGCTCGGTGATCGTCCGCACCTCCCCCACCGACCGGCTGGTGGTCTGGGCCGCCTCCTGGAGATGGGTGGCGATCTGGTTCATCTTCTCCGCCGCCGCCGCGACCCCGCCCATGAGATCATTGAGCTGCGCCGACGCGGCGTTGGACTCCTCGATGGCCGCCGACAGCTCCTCCGAGGCGGCGGCCAGACGCTCGGCATTGGCCTGCTGCTTGGCCAGGGTGCGGGCCCGCACCTTCTCCTGGGCCACCCGCTTGTCCTGGTGCTCCTTCTTCACCAGCATGTCGTCCCCCTCCGCCTTGACCCGAATGCCTGTCCTTCCTGCCGGCCGTGCAAGCTTCCTCGCCATCGCTGTCATCCCTCCCTCTTGCGGATCGCATCTTCTGTGATGAAAAGGCTGCCCCTTCTGGGTGCACCCGGCCTTCACGCCTCCTGCATCATCTCGCGCTCCTCGTACGCTCGTCCTGCTCCGTAGCGGCTGACCTGGATCTCGGCCCGGACGCCGCTTGTCTCCTCCACGGCCCGCACCCGCAGGATGCCGTGCCCGTCGATCGCAAAGGTGACACCGATGTCCAGGGTGCCGGCCTGGGCGGGCGGCAGGCTCTCCAGGCCGAACCAGGCCAGGGTGACCGGCTCGGCACCGGGCTCGCCCCGCTCCAGGACATGGATGGTGACCGCGGTCTCGTGGTCGCGGGTGGTGGTGAAGACCCGCAGCCGCTCCACCGGGTAGGCGGTGCCTCGGGGGATCAGGGTCACCAGCTCGCCGGCATCGTCCTCGATGCCCAGATCATGGGCGGTGACGTCCCGGAAAGGGATCTCCGGGTAGGTGCCAGCCAGCACCCCGGCCAGAAGTCCGGCCCCCAGGGCGACGATCTCCTCGGGATTGAGGTCCTGGCGCACCGTCACCGCAGGCGGCAGGAGCTCGGTCAGCAGCCGGCGCACGCAGGGCATCCGGCTGGCCCCGCCCACCATGATCACGGTGTTGACCCAGCCGGCGGCCACCCCGGCGGCAGCCAGGGTTTCGGCGAGGATGGCGCGTATCCGGTCCAGCAGCGGGGTGAACAGCAGCTCGGCCCGGGCCCGGGTCAGGGGCAGATCGAGGTGCAGCGGGCCCGCGGGAGTGATGGTCACGTAGGGGATCATCACCCGGGCCTCCAGCGCGGAGGACAGATCCCGCTTCGCCCGCTCCGCCTGCAGGACCAGTTGCTGGCGAGCCACCGGATCGGCAGCCAGATCGAGGCCATGCTCCTGCCGGAAGACCTCGCGCAGCTCCTCCACCAGCAGGGCGTCGAAGTCGCTGCCCCCCAGGTCGGTGGCCCCGCCCACCTGGCGGACGACGAAGGCGTGTTCCCGGATCTCGATCAGGGTGATGTCCAGGGTGCCACCGCCCAGGTCGAAGACCAGAAGCCGGTCATCCGCACCGTGCTCCAGGCCATACATCAGGGCCGCGGCGGTGGGCTCGTTCATGAGCTTCACCACCGTAAGGCCTGCCGCCTCGCCGGCTTGCAAGGTGGCCTGCCGCTGCCGGTCGTTGAAATAGGCCGGCACGGTGATCACCGCCTCGCGCACCGGTACGCCGAGATAGTCCTCGGCGGTGCGGCGCAGGGAGGTCAGAATGGCGGCCGAGACCCGCTCCGGCGTCCAGTCCTCATCCTGGAGCCGCCAGATCTGCCGGCTGCCCATGGCGCGCTTGGCCAGGGTGACGGTGACCGCGTGGTTGAGTACCGCCTGGGAGCGAGCCAGCTCCCCCACCAGGACCTGACCGGGGTGCACCGCCACCACCGACGGCGTCATGCGCTCACCCCGCTCATTGGCGACGATCACCGGCCCCTGGCGGCTGGGCACCGCCACCAGGCTGTTGGTGGTGCCCAGATCGATGCCGATGATCGGGGTCGCCTCCTGCTCAGTCATCGGCCGCATCCTCTGCAGTCAGAAAGGCCAGATGCGCCTTGGCCCGCCGGTTGTCGGGATCGATACGCAGGGCCTCCCGGGCGCAGGTCCGGGCCAGATCCGGACAGCCCAGCTGCCAGAAGGCCACGGCCAGGTTGTTGGCCGCCTTGGCCAGGCCGGGATCCAGGGCCAGGGCCGCAAACAGGGGCTTCAAGGCGGCAAAGGGATCAGCGACACGCAGCGATTCGATCCCGGCGGCCAGAAAGCGAGCGGCCGGCTCCTCCTGCCCGGGCAACGGGCCGGCATGCTTCTGCCGCAACAGCTCCGCGAGGCTGACGCCCAGGGCATCCCCCCGGCGCTCTCCCCCCCGGGGTTGCTGGCCGCCGGCGCCCTTCATGCCGGCCTCCGGCCCGGCCCGGTCGCCAGCCAGCTCACCGCCGCCTGGTAGTCCCGGGCACCGGCCGAGCGGGGGGCATAGCGGAAGATGGACTGGCCGAAGCTGGGTGCCTCGGCCAGCTGCACGTTCTGGTGGATGGCGGGCATCACCAGTCCGGAGCCGAAGTTGGCCTTCAGCTCGGCTACCACCTTGCGGGCCAGCCGGGTGCTGCCCACATAGAAGGTAGGTAGGATACCGGAGATGACGAGGTCCGGATTGACGCTGGCGTTGATCTGGTAGACGAAGCGCACCATCTCCGCCAGGCCCTCCAGGGCCAGAAAATGGGCCTGGACCGGAATCACCGCCTCCCGGGCCACCAGCATGGCCATGATCGTGAACAGCCCCACCGTAGGCGGCACGTCCAGCAGGAGATAGTCGAAAGCGGCGGTCTCGCGGCTGGCCATGAGCAGCGTGGCGAGGCGGGAGCGCCACTCCGGCGCCGAGCCGCCTTCCACCTCCAGCCCGGCCAGCTGGCTGGAGGCGGGCAGGATGACCAGATGCTGGGGCGCCTCGGCCGAGGGCTTCAGCACCTGCGCCAGGGGCAGGTCCGGATCGGTCAGAAGATCGTAGAGGGTGGGATGGCGGCCGAAGGGAGACCAGCCCAGGGACAGGCTGGCGTGGGCCTGGGGATCGCAATCCACCAGGAGCACCCGGTGGCCCAGCCGGGACAGGCCAGCAGCCACGTTGACCGCGGTTGCGGTCTTGCCGCTGCCTCCCTTGCGATTGGCAAAAACAATCCGGCGCTGGCCAGCAGAGGCGGCGGCCGGGGAAGATGCGGGTCTGGGCATCGACGATCCGAGGTGGCGCGTTGGCTGGGATCCGTCCTCGATGGCCTCTTGGTCGTCATTTTTCCTACGCTAGCAGCTTTCCCCGACCGGTGTCAAGGCAGCTCTTGTGAGCTATCCGTTTGAATTTTTTTCCCATTTTGAACCCCAGCTGGCCGGGCCTCTTCACATGCCGTGGCCGCTGGCAACGGGCCGCGGCGCCGGGGCTAGCCCTGGAGAACGGATTTCGCCCGGGCCACCACCCCGGCCACCGTAAGCCCGAACCGCTCCAGGAGCACCGGCCCGGGCGCCGAGGCCCCGAAGGTGGTCATGCCCAGGACCGCGCCGTCCAGGCCGACGTAGCGCTCCCAGCCCAGGGTCGATGCCGCTTCCACCGCCAGCCGGCTGCGCACCGCGGGCGGCAGCACCGCCTGCCGGTAGTCCGGCGGCTGGGCATCAAAAAGCTCCCAGGAGGGCATGGAGACCACCCGGGTGGGGACCCCCTCCCCTTCCAGGACGCTGCGCGCTTCCAGGGCCAGAGCCACCTCGCTGCCGGTGGCCAGGAGGATAAGAGCCGGGCTGCCGCTTCCAGCCTCGGCCAGGATGTATGCGCCCCGCTCCACGGCCCCGGCGGCCGGATAGCTGGTCCCGTCCAGCACCGGCAAGGCCTGCCGGGAGAGGATGAGGGCCGTGGGCCCCTGCCGCCGGCCGAGGGCTACCCGCCAGGCCGCCGCCGTCTCCCGGGCATCCGCCGGCCGGATCACCACCAGATTGGGCATAGCGCGCAGCGCGGCCAGCTGGCCGATGGGCTGGTGGGTCGGGCCATCCTCCCCCAGACCGATGGAATCATGGGTAAGGATGTAGATCACCCGCTGCCCCATCAGGGCCGACAGGCGCATAGCCGGCTTCATGTAGTCCGAAAAAACCAAAAAGGTGCCGCCAAAGGGAATGAGCAGGCCGGACAGGGCCAGGCCGTTGAGGCAGGCGGCCATGGCATGCTCCCGGACGCCGAAGCGCAGCACCCGGCCGGCCGCGGTGCGGGTGAAATCCCCCCCCCCCTTGATAGCGGTGTTGTTGGACGGGGCCAGATCGGCGGAGCCGCCCAGAAGCTCCGGCAGCACCGGGGCCAGGGCATTGATCACCTGGCCGGAGGCCTGGCGGGTGGCCAGCTTGGCGACGCCGGCGAAATCCGGCAGCCTGGCCTCCCAGCCAGCCGGCAGCTCACCGGCCATAAGCCGCTGCCAGAGGGCGGCGGCCTCGGCATCGGCGGCCAGCACGGCGGCAAGCCGCTCCTGCCACTGGGCCTGCCAGCGCTGGCCATTCTCCCGGGCCTGCCCCAGGTGGGCAGCCACCGCCGCTGGCACCAGAAAGGTCGGCTCCAGGGGCCAGCCCAGGGCCTCCTTGGTGCGGCGGCTCTCTTCCGGCCCCAGGGGCGCGCCATGGGCGTCAGGGGAATCCATCCTGGCTGGCGAGCCAAAGCCGATATGGGTGCGCACCATGACCAGGGATGGCTTGCCCGGGCTGGCCAGCACCCTGGTCAGGGCCGCGGCCACCTCCTCCACATCGTTGCCGTCCGCCACCGTCTCCACCTGCCAGCCGTAAGCGAGGAAACGGGCCCGCACATCCTCGCTGAAGGCCAGATCGGTGCCGCCCTCGATGGTGATCCGGTTGTCGTCATACAGGAAGCACAGGGCATCCAGGCCCAGGTGACCGGCCAGGGAGGCGGCCTCGGAGGCCACCCCCTCCATGAGATCCCCGTCCCCCACAATACCGAAGATCCGGTAGTCGAAGAGCGGCCCGCCGGCCGTGGCAAAAAGGCGGTTCAGATACTGGCGGCCCATGGCCATGCCCACGGCCGTGGCCAGGCCCTGGCCCAGGGGGCCGGTGGTGGTCTCGACGCCGGGGGTATGGCCGTGCTCAGGATGTCCCGGGGTCTTGCTGCCCCATTGCCGGAAGGCGGCCAAGTCCTCCCGGGACAGGTCGTAGCCGGTGAGATGCAGGAGGCTATAGAGAAGCATGGAGCCATGCCCGGCCGAGAGCACGAAGCGGTCCCGGTTCGGCCAGGCGGGATCCGCCGGGTTGTGACGCAGGAAGCGGTGCCACAGGGTATAGGCCATGGCGGCCGCGCCCATGGGCATGCCAGGATGGCCGGACTTGGCCTTCTCCACCGCATCCACGGCCAGGAAGCGGATGGTGTTGACGGCCTCTTGGACGAGTTCCGGGGACGGGTGCGCCGTGCTCATGGCTGCCTCCTGGTGGCGAGATGGGACTGGGGGAAGGGTCGGGAGGCCTATTCATAGCCGATTTGCCCAGGGGCTACAACACCATTTCACCGGGGCGGCGGGGCGAGATTTGCAGCCAGGCCTGCCGCCGGCCCGGCTGCTGGCGCTGGCCTTCCTTCGGGGCCGCCGTGGACGACACGCCGTCCGGCCACCGGTTCCGGGGGGCGCCTCGGCCGGTGCCAGGGATGCCGCGGCCAGAAAACGGGCCTTGTCGATCTCCACGTCGAAGTTGAGAAACTTGACGTTCTCGCCCCGCAAGGTCTCCTCGACCAGGGTGGTCTTCCCAACCTGGCGTGCCCCCAGGACGAGAGTCACCTTCCCGCTCGCCAGCGATGCCCGGACTTCTTGCTCAAGCTGTCTTGCGATATACATCGCACAACAGCGCGACATGTCATTTTGTATAGCGCAAGGAGCAAAATGATTGAGCAGGGGATCTGCCCCCGGTTGCGAGCATCGGCTTCGCGACCGACGGCAAGCATGTGTTCTCCGGGTCACGGGAGCACACGGTGAGGATCCCTGTCCCGGCTGACCATGGAACACCGGCGCCCCGCACGCCGTACCCCCCTTTGCCGCAGGGCGCCCTCATGTCCGCCCCTCGGGGCGGGCGATACGCTCCAAGAGTTCGTAGACGTTTCGGCGATGCCAGACCAGATGGACGACAACGGTTCCGTCCCCGTCATCCACGGTGTAAATCACCCGGTACCTTTTGAACCGGTAGGAAAAGTAGCCTGCCAGTTCCTCTTGCAGCTCCTTACCGAGAAGAGGATTTTCGGCCAGCTCCGCCAGTGCCCTCCTGGTAAGTTCCTTCAACTCCGGATGAAAATGCGCGACCGCTGCCCGGACCGTTTCCGTAAGGCGGACGCGATAGGGCATCAGAGGACATCCTCCATATCCACGAGGCGCCCCTGTCGAGCGTCCTCGCGGGATCGCCGCAATTCTTCCCGTGCCTGGTCGTCGGCCAGGATCTCGATGGTTTCCAGGAGCCCCTCGAACTTGTCCATGCTGATCAAGACCGCGGCTGGCACCCCATTCCTGGTGATGGCAATGGCGTCGTCGGAGTCACGAATCGCCCTGATCATGTCCAACAGCCTTGTCTTGGCCTGGGTCACGGGAACGAATTCCTGAATGGTCTGCATGGCCACACCTCGCTGACGGTTTCTCCCACAGCAGCGCCTCGAAGCGACTGAGGCATTTTCATGACCACTATAATGGCCAGAGAGAAAGCACGTCAAAGGAATTCCCGCCAACGGTAGCCCCGCCCGCTCCACCGGCTGCGGTCCCCACCGTTTCCCGCCTTGGCCGTGGCACAAGGGCCTGGAGGACCACTGTGCTCGTGCCGAGCTGGCGCGGACCCGACAGGAGGAATCTTTGCCGTCCAGAGGGAAATCCGGCGATCGGAAAATCACGCTCCCCTCCTGCCCAGCACTTCGCGTCCCGGCAAGGTGCCCTGCGGGCCCCTGATACCCTCTTACCTGGGCGGCGGCTCCAGGCTGATGCGGACGTTGACCGGCAGCTTGAGGGGATAGGGGCAGTCGGCGGGGAGGGAGATCTCCACCTCCAGGACCTTGTAGTCGACGATCTTGGCCGGATCGGTGGGGATGAGGCGCTTGGCGCCCATCTGGGACTGGATCTTTCGCACCGTGCCGGCCAGCTCCAGGCCGGGGAAGCCGTCGGCGCTCACGTGCACCGGCTGTTCCAGCCGCAGCCGGCCGATGTCGGTCTCGTCCACCTCGGCCCGGATGTAGCGGTCGCCCACAGTGGCTACATCCAGGACCGGCAGACCGATGTCCATGGCCTCCCCTTCCTCCCGGTGCTTGCGGGTGACGATGCCGGCAAACGGCGCCGTCAGGCGGGCGTTGCCCAGGGCGGTGCGGGCCTCCTGCAACCGGGCCTGGGCTGCCGCCAGCTGCCGCTCGAGCACCGCCAGGGCTTCCGGTCTGGTCCCCTCCTCCAGCAGGGCCAGGGCGGCCCGGGCGGCATTGCGGCCGGCCTCGGCCCGCTGCCGGCCGAGGCGAGCCGTCTCCCAGGCCTCGTCAGCCATAGCCTCCCGGTGATGCAACCCTTGCGCCCGGGTCCAGTCCAGCTCCGCCTTGGCCAGCACAGCCTCCGTTTCCCGCAGGCGCTCCCGGGCCAGGATCAGCTCCTGGGCTCGGGCGCCAGCCCGGGCCTCAGCCAGCTGGGCCTCGACCACCTTCACGGCCGCCTCGGCGGAGGCGGCGGCGGCCTGGAGCTCCCGGGCCTCGAACACCGCCAGCACCTGGCCCTCCGCCACCGGCTCCCCTTCTGCCACCAGGATGCGCTCCAGCTTGCCCGGAAACTTGGCCGACAGGGTGGAGTGGCGGCGGGCCTCGACAATGCCGTAAGCATAGACCGCGGTGATGAGCGGCCGCTCGGCCGGGTTCGGCTGCTCCTGGGGCGACTGGCCGCAAGCGCCGAAGAAGGTTGCCACGGTGGCCACAAGAAGACACCAGCGGCGCTCAACCATGGGCTCCCTCCTTGAGCAGGCCGTCTTCCATGAAAAGGACGCGATCCACGTGCTCCTGCAGGCGCAGGTCGTGGGTGACCACCACCACGGTCTTGGCCTGCTCCCGGGCCAGATCGGAGAGCAGATCGACGATGGTCATGCCGGTCCGGGAATCGAGATTGGCGGTGGGCTCGTCGGCGAGAATGATCGGCGCATCAGCGGCGATGGCCCGGGCGATGGACACCCGCTGCTTCTCTCCCCCGGACAGATCCCGGGGCAGAAAGCCCACCCGGGACGCCAGCCCCACCCTGGCCAGGGCCTCCTGGGCCCGGGCCACGGCCTGCCGGCGGCCGACGCCCTTGATCTGCAGGGCGACCAGGACATTGTCCAGGGCGCTGAGGGCCGAGAACAGGTTGAAGGATTGGAAGATGAACCCGATGTGGGTCCGGCGCAAGGCTGGCAGCTGGCCTTCGTCCAAACCGGTGACATCCTGACCCAAGAGCTGCACCCGGCCGGAGCTGGGGCGCAGGATGAGACCAAGGATGGACAGGAGCGTCGTCTTGCCGCTGCCCGACGGCCCCATGATCGCGGTGATGGAGCCGGTGGCAAAGGCGGCGCTGGCGGCCTCCACCGCCAGCACCCGGGCGACGCCGCTGTTGTACACCTTGCTCACGGCGTCGATGGCCAGGGCCACCTGGCTCATGCCCGGAAGACCTCCATGGGGTCCACCTGCATGGCCCGGCGCACCGAGATCAGGGAAGCTGTGACGCAGATGGCCAGGGTAAGGGCGAAATCCGTGACAAAGAGCTGCCAGGGCTGGACGATCAACAGGCCCGTCCGCTGGTAAAGGGTGGCAACGAGGGCATTGATGGCCACGCCGATCCCGAAGCCCAAGAGCCCACTCAACAAGGCCTGGCGGACGATGATCCCGTAGACGGTCCGGTTGGCTGCCCCCAGGGCCTTCAGGGTGCCGAACTCCCGCAGGTGCTCGATGGTGGCGCTGTAGATGGTCTGGCTGACGATGACGGTGCCAACGATGATCCCCATGAGGATGGTGAAGCCGAAGCCCACCCCCATGCCGGTGTTGAGGGTCCAGTACTTCATGGTCAGCCAGGAGAACTCGCCGGCGGTGTAAACGTCCTCCAGGCTCATCACCCGGCGGAGCCGATCCCGGACGGCTGCGGTGTCCTCGCCTGGGGCCACCCCCACCACCAGGAAGACGGTCCGCTCCTCGGCCCGGGGGTTGAGCTGCTGGGCGGTCTTGTAGGAAGCGAAGAGAATGGGCGCCGTGGTGATCCGCTTCGCCCCCCGGCAGATGCCCACCACCCGCACTCGGAGGCCCAGGATCTCCCGGTCGTCGCCGATACGCATCTCGCCGAGCTTGGAGAAGCTGGACTCGTCGACGATCACCCCCCGGTGGTACTTCACCTCCCGGATCTCGCCCGCCACCATCTCCCAGGGGCCGCCGAGGCCGGAGTCCGGGTCGAAGCCCACCACCTCCACGTTCTCGCTCCCCCCCTCCTTGAGCTTCATGAGAGACCAGACCAGGATGAGCTTCTTGACCCAGGCTACGCCCTGGACCGCCTTGGCCTTGTTCTCCCGGTACTCGGGAAAGGGGAGCGAAAAATCGAAGTTGCGGTTGTTGCGGGCGGTGATCCAGATATCGCCGTCCGCATGCTCGATGATGCTGGCGGTGTTGGCCATCATGCCCAGGTAGACCCCTACCTGGATGAGGATGAGGACCACCGAGAAGGCGATGCCCACCAAAGTGATGGCCAGGCGCACCCGGTCGTGCAGCAGGTTCCTGGTGGCGATGGCCACCGGATAGGACGCGCGGCCCGGCATGGAGGGTCAAGCGGCGATCAGGGCGCCGGCCCACGGGCTGCCCCCCGGCACCCGCGGGAGCCGGCAGCACAGCCAAGCGGACTCGGCAGCTACGAGGATCGGGGACGGACGGACGGGCGGCCCGTCTGGAGCAGCGGTCTCGACTCTGACCACCAGCTCCGGGCGAGCCGCCCCACGAGGATGAGCGGTGACCGGGTCAGGCGCCGGCATGGGGAACGATAAGAACCTTGCAGGGCGCGTGGCCCACCACCCGGGCCGTGACGCTGCCCATGAGCAGCCGGCTGAGGCCGGAGCGGCCATGGCTGCCCATGATGACGAGATCCGCCTTGCGCTGGCTGGCTTCGTCCACGATGGCCCGGTAAGGCTCGTCGCTGCGGACGAGCACCGTTTCGCACTCCACCCCTGCCCCCGCCGCCTGGGCCTTCACCGCACTCAGATGCTGCTCGGCCTCGGCCTCCATCTTCGCCATCCACTGAGGCGCCAGGGCCGCGGACTCGGCATTGATCTCCACCACGGACAGCACGGTCAGCCGGCCCTTGCAGCCTGCCGCCAAACTGAGCGCCTCGTTGACGGCCGCCTGGCTGCATGCCGAGCCGTCGGTTGCCACCACCATTCCTCCAGACCCCAGTAACGAACAAGCCCCCTCGCTGGTTGTAGCCATCACCTCTACCTCCCTTGTTAGCCAGGGTTGTCGCCCCGCGCACCCCGAGGCGGGGCAGTGCCGAACCGGCACCAGTGCCCCCCGCCGGGATCGGGGGCCCTCCCCCGCCCCGAGCACAGCCGGTCCTGGCCCGATTATCGGCCGGATCAGTCAGGGACGTCAACCGTTCGGATGGCTCACAACAAAAAGCCCCCTCGTGGCAGGCGAGCCTGACCACGAGGGGGCCGGGGAGGGCAGAAAGCTGGGTCAGCAGGCCGCCTGGATCCGCCTGCGGCCATAACATGCCCACAGACCGGTCAAGCCAGCCACCAGAATCCCATAGATACCGATATCCCGCAAACAAACCATCCAGATCGTCAGCTCCATGGCCTCTTCCTCACGTTGGATTTTCGCTGTCTTCTTACCGGCTGGCCTGGCAGCGGGCCAGCCACCTCGATGATCCATGCTGTCACTATAAGCCTTCGCTGCCGGAAACACTATTGGCGCCGCGTTCATTTTTTGCTGAAATATCGGATAGTAGGCACTAAACGCCCTAGGCACCGCCGGTCAGGACGGCTCGACACAGAGCACAATCACTCTGAAACCAGGAGAACCGAGGACAACAGGGAGACCGGAGAAGAAGGGCACCGCGGCACGAGGGGAGCCGCGATGCCCGAGGCAGGGGAAAGCGGAGGATCAGCGGATGGAACGGGGCGCGCGGCCTTTGGCCAGGTTGCGCCAGAACAGGGTCAAGCCGGCTGTGGACAGGATATACAGGCCGAAATAGAAGGCAGGGCTTTCGAGCAGGGCGGCGAGCATGGAATCCTCCTTGGTCGGTTTCCCTTGGCTGAGGCAGATATGAAGCTCTGCAGTCAGATTAGCATTCCGCTGCCCGGGACTCCATGGGACAAGGGCGCATTTTCGCCTAAGCCATGTCCCGGCCCGGGCCTGTCCAGGAAAGAGCCGCCGGCTCAGGGCTCGAGGCTCAACGCCCGGGCCTTTTGAAAGGCGCCTTCCATGTCCGGCAGATGCGTCATCTCGGGCACGACCTGCAGATAACGGACCTTCCCTTGCCGATCCACCACGACCACTGCCCGGGCCAGGAGACCCAGATCCCCGCTCAAAAGCCCAACCGCCCTGGCCCACGCCCCGGAGGCGTGATCCGACAGGTATTGCAGATCGCCAAGGCCGGCCTCCTCGGCGAACCGCTTCTGGGCGCTGCCCTTCCCATAGCCCGGGCGCTTCCGGCCTGTCAAGAGCTGGCGGCAGGGCCTCCGGAGGCAACCGGCCCCACGAAAAAAAACCGGTTCCGCCGCGGTGGCGGAACCGGCCTTGAGCTTCAAGCCCCACGCCCCGCAAGCGGGGCAATGAAGAGGCCTACACGTCGTCCTTGGTGGTGTGGCAGATGAAGCAGCCGTTGGTGTTGCTGCCGCTGTGGGCCTGCAGCGCATCGTAGTTCCAGCGCAGCATGTCCGGATAGGGGCTGGCGTGGACCATGTGGCAGGACAGGCAGGTGACCGTGTCCGAGGCCGGGGTGACGACGGCGCTCGGGGCGGAAAGAACGGTGGTCCGGCCGACCGGCGCGTTGACGTTGTACGTGGTGTACTGGGAATACTCGCTGCCCGCCCCCAGGCGGTTGATCACGATATCGGTGGGATGGCGGCGGAAGGGCGAGGTGACGGCAGGACCGATGCCCATGGACTGGCCGTCACTGCTCTCGCTGCCGTCGCTGGTGGGCGGCTTCAGGGTGTGGAAGTTGCCGTGGCAGGTGCCGCAGAAGCCGCTGATCGTCTGGTTGCGGGGCCGGATGGGGCCGCCAGGAAAGTGGCAGCTGCCGGTGCCGCCGGAGCAATGCATGACGTTGGGGACCGCCTGGCCGAAATACTCGTTGTGGCTGGAGGCGCTGACGTTCTGCCACTTCTGGCCGCTGGTCTGGTTCTCGTAGCCCTTGACCCCCAGCAGGAAGCGGTAGCTGTCGCCGACGGTGGGGTTGTCCAGGGGGGGATTGCAGGCGCCGTCGGTGTTGCCGTGGTGGGCGCCCTTCAGGGCCGCCAGGCCGGTGACGCCGGAGTTCCATACCCGCTCGCCGTGGCAGCCGTTCTCCCCGGCGCAGGTCAGGGTCAGGTCGGTGACGTTCTGGTCATGGTAGTACTGCAGGATGCCACCGGGCACCACGCTCAGGTTGTCATCCGAGCCCGGCCCGAAGATGTCGATGACATTGTGGCCCCGATTATCCCCGTCGCCGATGCCCCCGGCCTTGGTATCGTTGATGTAGGCGAAGTTGCCGCCGGCCAAGTCACCGCTGGCATCGGTATGAAAGACCTGGGGGATGAAGGTGACCCCATCGATGTTCCACATCTTCTGGTTGGTGCCCGAGGCGTGGCAGCCCATGCAGTCGCCCCGGGTGAGCATGGGGTTGGGGGTCGCGCTCTCGTTCAGGGTCATGGGACTGGCGTCCTGGCTGTTGTGCATGGTGTGGCAGTTGGAGCACCGGCCAGTCACCTGGGCCCCGGTCGAGCCCGCCACCGCCAGCACGCCACCGAGCACCAGGACGCCGACCAGGGGCCGGGCCAGACTGCGACGATAGGTCGATCTCTTCATGTTATCCTCCCCGGTTGACGTCAATTTTGTGGACCAGCTTTGATGAACGGGCCGTTTAGGTCGATTTCCCTGCCGCCACGCCAACTGCCCCTGCGGTCACGGGACGGCGCTGCTATGGGTTGGCCGTCACTATACTTGTTGCACGTTCATTTTTCCATAAGCGCATTCCGTATTTTGGTCTAAACGCCGGTGCACGCTGCGCCCTGGTCCGCGCCGGCCGGATTTTCCCTTTGCACTGCTGCCCGCAGATCCGGTATGCATGCCGTGCCGCCCCGTTGTTGGGGGGGGCGCCGCCGAGCTAGCCCAGCGCCGGCAGGCGGCGGCCGCCGAAGAAGCGCATGGCCTGCCGGGGCACGCCGGCCAGCCCCGTCTCCAGGGACGGGCCCTGCTCCGGCAGCGGGTCGCTGGCGCCGCCCGTCATGGCTTGGGCAAGACGGCGCCCCAGAAGCTCACTGCGCCGGACCGCCTCGGCCACCAGCTCCCGGGTCTCGACCTGCCCGGGCTCGCCGGTCACCGGGTGGCAGAAGGAGAGCGACCCCTGCCAAAGCCCCCGTCCGGCCCACAGCTGGGGGGCGTAGGCCAGGGACAGCCCGTCCCGCAGGGGCAGGGGCGCCCGCGGGCAGAGCCCGTGCAGGAGCCGGGCCGGCAAGGGGCGGACGCACACGGCGTGCACCAGGCCAAAGCAGCCCAGACCGGCCACCATGGCGGCCGCAGCCGGCTCGGGCGGCAGCTGCGGGTCCAGGTGCCGGAGGATGGTGGCAAGGAGGTCGCCCAGCCGGCGGCGCTGGCGCTGCCAGCAGGCCAGGAGCCGGTAATGCCTGGCCTGGGCTGGGCCGCCGATGAGAACGAGATCCAGCAGGCCCTCCAGGCGATGGTGCCGCTGGGCAGCCAGAGCCCGCAGCCGCCGATCCGGGGCATGGTAGTCCCCGGTCAGATAGAAGACCAGCGGATGGAAGACGGCGTCGGCCGCTACATGGGAGGCAAGGCCAGCGAGGAAGGCGAGCAGTCCCGGCCGGTCATGGCCGGCCACGGCGGCAGCAGCAACAGCCGCCCGG
Organism: Thermodesulfobacteriota bacterium; assembly: GCA_040755095.1. Classification (NCBI taxonomy): domain Bacteria; kingdom Pseudomonadati; phylum Thermodesulfobacteriota; species Thermodesulfobacteriota bacterium. The sequence continues at coordinate 35,470 of JBFMBH010000003.1, read as the reverse complement.
AGGACGGGATACGTATCCTCTCCCGCCAGCCCGTGCAGGCGGTGGGCCAGGAAACGGAAGCTCCGGCCACCCGGCAGGCAGTGGGGAAAGAGAAGGGCGTCGTGGGCCAGGGCGCCCAGGACCAGGAGGTCGGGACAGCGACCGGCGGCCTCGCCCAAAGGGGTGTCAGCCAGGCGGTTGGCCGCCGCCTGGGCGATCAGCCAGTGAGTGATCTCGCGGGGCATGGCGGCAGCCTACGAAGGAGGAGGAAGACCATGACAACCTTGACTGGCAGACAGGCTCGCCATCTGCGGGCCCTGGGCCACCATCTGCAGCCGGCGGTGATGATCGGCACCCAGGGCCTGACCCCGGCGGTGCTCGCCGCCATCGAGGCCAACCTGACCGCGCACGAGCTGATCAAGATCAGGGTGCAGGCGGGGTGCAGCGCCGGCCGCCGGCCGCTGGCCGACGAACTGGCCCAGCGGTGTGCGGCCGGCGTCGCCCAGGTCCTGGGCCGCACCATCCTTCTGTACCGAGCCAATCCGGATCGTGATCCCGAAGAGCGCATCCGGCTGCCGGCCTGAACAAGGCCAGCGCCAGGTGCTCAGCCGGCCGCCGTGACCGGCCCGGCCAGGAATGGGACCACGCCGAGGTAGAGCCCGAAGCCGATCATGAACAGGCCGCAGCAGACCAGGACGGCGTGGTAGGCCCGCCGGCTCAGCCGCTGCCGGCCCCAGAAAGCCCCGGCCGAGACCACCAGGTACCAGGCGAGATCGCCGGCCTCGTGCCCCAGGAAGAAGACGGCGAGGGTGGGCCAGCTGTCAAAGGAGACCCCGAACTGGCTCATGAAGGCGGCGCCGATGCTGGCCCACCACACCCACCAGTACGGGTTGGCCATGGAGATTACCGCCCCGCCCAGAACAGGGTTGGCCCTGCCCCAACGGCCTGCCGTGGCGCCTCCCTCTTCCACGGCCGCGAGATCGGTGGCGATGCGGCCCGCCGCCACATCCCGCAACAGCCCAGCCCCAAACAGGATCAGGACGAAACCGCCCGCCACCCCAATGGCCCGCACCACCGCTGCCTGGGCCAGGAACAGGGCGAGCCCCCACAGAAGACCGGCAATCAGGGCCAGCTCCAGTGCGGCATGGCCAAGGACGATCCACAGCCCCATGAGATAGCCGTGGTGGCTGCCAATCGCGCGGACGATGGTGTAGGTCAGAAGCGGCCCTGGGGCCATGGCGCCGGTCAGGGCCACCAGGAAAGACAGGGAGAAGATCGCCGGCAGGGAGCGGGACTCGGCGGCCAGAAGATCCATAGGAAGGCAACGGACCGGAATTCAGGGCACAAGATCCGGGTACTTGCCGGCCAGGTACCCCAGGAACGGCCCGGTGGTGAGGGGCTGGCCGGTGACCCGCCGCAGGAGCTCATCCGGGGGATAGATCGCCCCGTGGCGGTGGATGGCCGCCGCCAGCCATTCCCGGATCCGTCCCAGCTGCCCCTGCCTGAGGGTGGCATTCGGGTCGGGATCGACCTCCTGGTAGGCTTGCCAGAACTGGGCCGCGGCGAGATTGCCCAGGGTGTAGGTGGGGAAATAGCCGAAGCTGCCGTGGGACCAGTGCACGTCCTGGAGAACGCCCTGGGCGTCATCGTCCACCGCCACGCCCAGGAGCTGCCGGTAGCGCTCGTTCCAGACCGCCGGCAGGTCGGCCACCGCCAGACTCCCTTCCACCAGCGCCTTTTCCAGCTCAAACCGCACCAGGATGTGCAGATTGTAGCTGACCTCGTCGGCCTCCACCCGGATCGGGCCGGGCGCCACGGCGTTGATGGCGGCAAGGAAGGTTTCCAGGTCCAGACCGTCGAAGCGGGGGGCGAAGAAGGCGACCAGGTCCGGGAACAGGCCCTCCCAGAATGGCCGGCTGCGACCGATGATGTTCTCCCACAACCGGGACTGGGACTCGTGGATGCCCAGGGAGACCCCCTGGTCCAGGGGCGAGCGGGCCAGCGCATCGCTGATGCCCTGCTCGTAGAGGGCATGTCCCCCTTCATGGAGGGCGCTGAGCACGAACTCGATGGAGTCGGGGCGGTAACGGTTGGTGACCCGGCGGTCGTGGTGGCCGATGGTGGTGGAAAACGGATGGGCGGAGCGGTCTTGCCGGCCCCGCTGGAAATCGAAGCCGATGCGGGCCAGAAGCCGCTCGGCAAAGGCCTCCTGCAGGGGCACCGTGAAGGGGGGCGACAGGGCAAGCCTGGTCCGGGGCTGGTTGGCCGCACGGGCCAGCATGGCGGCCAGGCGCGGGCCCAGGCCGGCGAAAAGCTCGGTCACCGCCCGGGTGGTCAACCCTTCCTCGTGGAGGTCCAGGAGGGCGTCGTAGGGATGCTCCGGAAAGCCCAGGAGCTCGGCCTTCTGGCGGCACAGCGCCACGATTGTCGCCAGGTGGGGGGCAAAATGGGCAAAATCGGCCCGCTGCCGGGCCTCCACCCAGACGGCGAAGGCCGCCGAGGTCGTGCGGGCCAGCTCGGCCACGAAGTCCTCGGGCAGCAGGCTGGCCTGGCGGACCAGGCGGCCCACCAGCCGCACCAGGCCCCGGTCCGCGTCCGGAAGATCATCCAGGCCCTGGGCCTCCTCCACCAGCCGCCGCAGCTCCGGATCCGTCTCCCGCCGGTGGATGACGGTGCGCATCGTGGCCAGCTGCTGGGCCCGATCATGCACCGCCCGGGCAGGGAGCCCCACCTCCTGATCCCACTGCAGGAGGGCCTCGATGCCGTAAAGATCGGTCAATTCGGCGGTGAGGGTGTCAAGCCTTTCCACCACAGGAGGACGAGGCATGGTCCTGCCCTAGGCCAGGAGCTGCGCCGAATCCCGGACCCCCAGGGACTCATAGATCTTGAGGGTCCCCCGGGAGGCGTTGAGGGTGTAGAAGTGGATGCCCCGGACCCCATGGTAGACGAGATCCCGGACCTGCTCGGTGGCCCAATGCACGCCCACCTTCTCCACGTACTCGTCGCTCTCGGCCCGGGCCACCGACTTGAGCAGCCGGGCTGGCAGGCGGGCGCCGGCCGCCAGCTCGGCAATGCGCACCATGCCGTGCCGGGTGGTGATGGGCATGATGCCGGCCAGAACCGGCACCCGGATGCCGGCCAGCTCACAACGCTCGCAGAAGTCGTAGAAATCCCGGTTGTCGAAGAACAGCTGGGAGACGATGTAGTCGGCGCCGGCGTCCACCTTGGCCTTCAGGAATTCGATTTCCTGCAGCCGGTTGGGGGTCTCCGGATGCCCTTCCGGGAAGCCGGCCACCCCTACCCCCATCTGGGGAAAACGCTCCTTGATGAAGCGCACCAGGTCGCAGGCATGGGGAAAGCCGTTGCCGGCGGGCGTCCAGCCGCTCTGCCCCCGAGGCGGATCGCCCCGCAAGGCCAGAATGTTCTCGATCCCGTGGACCGCATACCGCTCCAGGATCTGGGCGATCTCGTCCTGGGTGGAGCCGACACAGGTCAGATGCGAGACCACGGTGAGGTCGGTCTCGGTCTGCAGCCGGACGACCAGCTGATGGGTGCGATCCCGGGTGGAGCCGCCGGCCCCGTAGGTGACGCTGACGTAGGACGGCTGCAAGGGCATGAGCTGTGCGATGGCGTGGAACAGCTGCTCACTCTGGGCGTCCGTCTTGGGCGGGAAGAACTCGTAGCTGAAGGCGATCTTCGTCCGGGCAAGGATGTCACGAACCAGCATGGGGATGGCCTTGGAAAGGGAGTTGGGGTCTTGCGCCGGCTTGGCCGGCAGGTCAGTCGGCGGCTGCGGCCTCCCGGGCCCGCTCTTCCGGACTGAGGGACCAGAAAGGCCGGCCATCGCTGGTCAGCCGCAGCTTGTACTGGTAGCCGTCGTCCTTCTTGATCTTGGCCGCCATGAAGACCTCCTGGCCGCCGATCTCCGCCCAGACGCCACGGATCTTGACCGTGTCGCCCGGCGCCACTGCCAGGGGCTGCCGGTCGAGATAGGACTTGGGCCCCAGGTGCACCAGGAAGGTGGCTTCCCCTCCTTCCGTGACCACCAGGGCAAGCCCTGGTGCCATGCCCGGTATCGGCACCACCTCCTGCCGCCGCACGACGGTGACCTTGATCTTGTCCACCTCTGCCGGCTTGTACAGGCGCTGGTATGGGCTGTCCTTCTCCCAGCCCGCCAGGTCCGACGCCTGCGCCGGCCAGGGGACCAGAAAGAGCGCCAGGGCCAGCAGCCGGAGCCACCGGCCCCGGCTTGCTTGGAGCACCAGTTTCTGCCACCGCCTCATGGTCAGTCCCTCCTTTGTCGGCACGTTCACCAGCGGTCCCGGTGCACCCGCTCCGGCCGAAACCGCTGCTCGGCGGGCAGCGCCTGATCCGGGAACCCCACCGGCACCAGGGTGTGGGGCAGCACCCCCTCGGGCAGCCCGAACAGCAGCCGGAAGCCGTCCATACGTGCCCGCTCGGGATAGATGCCCGTCCAGACCGCCCCCAGTCCCAGATCCTGGGCCGCCAGGAGCAGATTTTCCACAGCCGCCGCACAGTCCAGAACCCAGTTGCCAGGGAAGCGCTCGCAAGCCAGCTCCGCACAGACCAGGATGGCCAGGGGAGCATGGCCGGCCATGGCGGCGTACGGGTTGATCTGCCGTACCTGGCCAAGAAGCGTCCGGTCGGTGATCACCACAAAATGCCAGGGCTGGGCGTTGCCCGCCGACGGCGCCTGCATGGCCGCGGCCAGGAGCGCCTCCACCATCGCCTCCGGAACCGGCCGCTCCTGGTACCGGCGGATGCTGCGGCGGCCAGCGATTGCGGCCAGGGTTTCCATGAGCACCTCCTGGTGGGCTTGGCTCTGGGACATCCGCGAATGACTGCCACGGGTTCGCGTCAAGCTGGTAGCATACCCGGAAACGGGTGTCAAGCCTCCATCTACCAGGATGCCGTTGGAATTTTGCCATTGCTTTCTCGGAAGCTATCGGCTAAGCTGCCTGAAGTAAGGAGCAGTGCGGCTTGCCGAATTCTTCTTCAGCCAAGACTCCATGACGTCAGACGAACCGCACGGGCCATTTCAGTGCTCTGTGCGGTATTTTTTTTGGGGAAGGGGGCTTCCTTCCCGAGGCGGGCTCCAGCCCTGGGGCCCAGTGATACATCCCAGCAAGGCATAGGTGGTTCGTATGGCAGAAGGCAAGGTGAAGTGGTTCAACGATTCCAAGGGTTATGGATTCATCGAGCAGGAGAACGGGCCGGACGTCTTTGTGCACTTCTCCTCCATCCAGGGCACCGGCTATCGGAGCCTGGCGGAGGGCGAGAAGGTGCGCTTCGAGGTTGTCCAGGGTGCCAAGGGGCCGCAGGCCGCCAACGTCACCAAGATCTCCTGACCGACTATCCTTCGGGCGTCCTTCACACAAGGCCCCTTCCCTGCCGGGAAGGGGCCTTGTCGTTTATGGACGGCGGGCCCGACGCAGCCTGCCCCGGGCTTGCCAATAGATGACACTGCCCGAGCCCGCCATGCCGGTCAGACCGAGGCCCAGGAGCAGGCGATAGGCGGCGCCAACCGGGCCGCCGCCGTAGTGCAGCCCCTCCGTGACCTCCACCTCCATCTCCTGCGGCAGCTCGCCGGCAGCCGGCTCGACATGATCCCCATGCCCGCCCAAGAGCTGCTCGGCAGACAGAAGGGCACCGCTTCCTGCCTGCACGATCACAAAAATGGCCAGGCCAATGCCCAGCGTCCGGTGCCACTTGCGCAGGGTCGCCTCGTGCATGCTCGCTCCTCCTTCCAAAATTCGGGATTGGACGTCTTCTGGGCCGACCGCCCCGACCGCCAGCCCATTCTGGCCGAGGCCGGCCCTGCCTGTCGATCCCTTCCTGCCCCGGGTCGCGTTTTTTCCGCGTTGCAGCGACCACAGGCGGTTGGTAAAGTGCTTGGGCTTGACACCGCGGGCGACGCCGCCTATGGCCAGACACCCTATCGGAGCAGGAGATATGCCATGAGCCGGATGAAGATCGTGTTACCGGAGGAGGAGATCCCCAGACAGTGGTACAACGTCATGGCGGACATGCCCAACCTGCCCAAGCCCCCCCTGCATCCGGCCACCCAAAAGCCCTGCGGCCCGCAGGATCTGACCCCGATCTTCCCCATGGCCCTCATCGAGCAGGAGGTCTCCTCCCAGCGCTGGATCGACATCCCGGAGCCGGTTCTGGAGAAGTACGCCCTGTGGCGGCCATCGCCCTTGCACCGCGCCCGCAGCCTGGAGGCCGCTCTGGGCACCCCGGCCCGGATCTACTACAAGTATGAGGGGGTGAGCCCGGCCGGCAGCCACAAGCCCAACACCTCCATTCCCCAGGCCTACTACAACCAGCAGGCGGGGATCCGCCGCATCGCCACCGAGACAGGCGCCGGCCAATGGGGCTCCGCCATGTCCTTGGCCGGTCAGATGTTCGGACTGACCGTCACCGTCTACATGGTACGGGTCAGCTACGACCAGAAGCCGTATCGCCGCATCGCCATGGAGACCTGGGGCGGCACCGTCCATCCCAGCCCCTCGGATCAGACCAACGCTGGCCGTCAGATCCTGGCCAAGGACCCCGATAGCCCGGGCAGCCTGGGCATCGCCATCTCGGAGGCGGTGGAGGATGCCGCCACCCACGACGACACCAACTACGCCCTGGGCTCGGTGCTCAACCATGTGTGCATGCATCAGACCATCATCGGCCTGGAGGCCAAAAAGCAGCTGGCCATTGCCGGGGACTATCCGGACGTGGTCATCGGCTGCTGTGGTGGCGGCAGCAACTTGGCTGGTCTTGCCTTTCCCTTCATCGCCGACCGCATCGCCGGCAAGCTGGTCCGGGTGATGGCTGTGGAGCCCGCCTCCTGCCCGACCTTGACCAGGGGGCAGTTCCGCTATGACTTTGGCGACGTGGTCGGCCTAACCCCGCTCCTGAGCATGTACACCCTGGGCCACGACTTCATGCCTCCCGGCATCCACGCCGGCGGCCTGCGCTACCACGGTGACTCGCCCCTGGTGAGCCAGCTGGTGCACGACGGGCTCATCGAAGCGAAGGCCTACGGCCAGACCGCCTGTTTCGAGGCCGCGGTGCTGTTTGCCAAGGCAGAGGGGATCATCCCTGCTCCGGAAAGCTCGCACGCCATCCGGGCCGCGGTAGATGAGGCACTCAAGGCCAGGGAGGAGGGCAAAGAGCGGGTCATCCTCTTCAACCTGAGCGGCCACGGCTACCTGGATCTGGCTGCCTACGCGGATTATCTGGCCGGCAAGCTCGTGGACTACGCCTATCCCGAAGACAAGATCCGCGAGGCCCTGGCCAGGCTGCCGGAGCTTTCGTAACGCCGCGGGAAAGCTCCGATCGGCCGCCGCCTTCCGGGAAGACGGCGGCCAAGATTTGCTTGCCAACCTCCATCCATTCGGTATTGAATGAGCGTACCCGCGGCCTCATGCCGGCGGGCTGCGCGACTCTTTCCGCCCCCAGCGTCTCTGCGACCATTCGGACTGCCATGGCTACCCGCACGCAACAGTGGATCACCGAGCTCAACACCAGTATTCTCAAGATGTCGTCCCTGGTGGAGGAGTCGTTGCAGACCGCGATGATCGCCTTCACCAAGCTGGACGACACACTGGCTGAGCGGGTACGGGCCCAGGACGATCAGGTCGACATGCTGGAGATCGAGATCCGGGACCAGGCCATCAAGATCCTGGCCCTGCAGCAGCCCATGGGGGCCGACCTGCGCTTCATCACTTCGGCCCTGTCTATCGCCCACGAGCTGGAACGGGTCGGTGACCGGGCCGTGAACATCTGCAAACGGACCCGGCGCATCGTTGCCGCAGGCCATCGCCAGCCCCTGGAGCTGGAGGCCTTCCAGCGTTTTGCCGCCACGGCCCGCAACATGATGGAAAAGGCGATCAACAGCTTTGTCAGCCAGGACACCGCCCTGGCCAAATCCGTGCGGCAGCTGGATGAGGATGCGGATGCCCTGTGCGAGGCGATCCAGGCCCAGCTCCTGCAAGCCATGCAGGCCAAGCCGGAGGTGATCACCGCCGCGGTCCACGCCACGGTGGTGGCCCTCAACCTGGAGCGGATCGCCGACCAGGCTACCAACATCGCCGAGGACGTGGTCTACCTGGTGGCCGGCCAGCAGATCCGCCACCAGCGGCTGGAGCAGCTGCCCGAGCCCGTGGTCACCCGTGCCCCCCTGGAGGCCCTGGAAAAGCATGCCCGCATTGTGCTCCAGTGCGTAAGCCTGGCCGGCCAGGCCCTCGCGCAGTACACCGCCGGCGAGATGCCCCGGTTCAACCAGCTGGCCGCCCAGGTCAACCAGAAGGAGCACGAGGCGGACGCGGTCAAGCGCAACGTCCGCGGCCACCTGCCCAAGGGCATCATCATGCCCATCGACAAGTTCGAGCTCTTTGCCTACGTCAAGGAGCAGGACCGGATTGCTGACGACGCTCAGACCCTGGTGGACTGGCTGTCTCTGGTGGACAAGGGCTTCACCCCGGAGCTGACCAAAGGTGTGCATGCCCTGCTGGCGAAATGCATCGAGGCGGTGCAGATGCTGCCCGAGATGATCCGGACCGGCCGGGACTTCTTCCGGAGCAGCGACGAAGTGGAGCGCAAACGGGTCAAGGAGATCATCTCCGCCATCCGCACGGTGGAGCATGAGGCCGATGCCATGGAAATGAGCCTCAAGCACCTGGTCTTCAAGACGGTTACCGAGCCGATTCTTTTGCACCACCAGCTGACCACCGTTGACATCATCGGCAAGATCGCCAACCATGCCGAGAACTCCGCCGATATGATGCGGGCCATGGTGGCACGCTAGCCCCATGCCCGGCCTGCCCGCGGCGTCCCTGGCCGAGCGCATGCGGCCGCGGGACCTGGCCGATCTCGTCGGCCAGGAGCATCTCCTGGGCCCGAACCGCATCCTGGGCCGGCTCGTCACCTCCCGCCAGCTCCCTTCTCTCCTCCTCTGGGGCCCCCCCGGCTGCGGCAAGACCACCCTGGCCCTGCTTCTGGCCCAGCACGTGGACGCCGCCTTTGTCGCCTTCTCGGCGGTCCTGGCCGGGGTCAAAGAGATCCGGCAGCTCGTGGCCGCAGCCGAAAAGCGCCAGCAAGAAGGGGTACGCACCGTCCTCTTCGTGGATGAGATCCACCGCTTCAACAAGGCCCAGCAGGACGCCTTCCTCCCCCACGTGGAGAGTGGCCTCCTCACCCTCATCGGCGCCACCACCGAGAACCCGTCCTTCCATGTCATCGCCCCCCTGCTCTCCCGGAGCCGGGTGCTGGTCCTCTCCCCGCTGGCGGAAACGGATCTCGACCGGCTGCTCACCCGAGCCCTCCAGGACCGGGAGCATGGCCTTGGGCAGGAGCTGGTGCGCTTTGCCGGGGACGGCCGCGCGCACCTTTTGCGGTTGGCCGACGGTGACGGCCGCCGGCTGCTCAACACCCTGGAGGTGGCCGTGGCCCTGGCCGAGCCGGATGCCGACGGCGGCCGCACCATCACCCCGGCTCTGGTGGAAGAGGCGAGTCAGAGAAAGGGCTTCCGGTACGACCGGGCCGGCGAGGAGCATTACAACCTCATCTCGGCCCTGCACAAGTCCTTGCGGGACTCCGATCCGGATGCCGGCCTGTACTGGCTGGCCCGGATGCTGGCGGCAGGCGAGGATCCCTTGTTCATCGCCCGCCGGCTCATCCGCTTCGCCTCCGAGGACGTGGGCAACGCCGAGCCCCAGGCCCTGATGCTGGCAGTGGCCGCCCGGGAGGCCTTCCAGATGCTGGGCAGCCCGGAAGGCGAGCTGGCCCTGGCCCAGTGCGCCGTGTATCTCGCCACCGCCCCCAAGAGCAACGCCGTCTACCGGGCGTTGGGCCGGGTGCGAGCGGTGCTCGACAAGACCGGCAGTCTGCCGGTACCTTTACATCTGCGCAACGCCCCTACCCGGCTCATGGCGGACCTGGGCTACGGCGCCGGGTACCAGTACGCCCACGATGCCCCGGACGCTCTGGTGCCCCAGGCCCACCTGCCGGAAGGCCTCCCCGCCGAGCACTGGTACGAGCCCACCAACCGGGGCCACGAGGCGGTGATCCGGGAGCGCCTGACCAAGTGGCGGGCCCTTCTGGCACGCCGGTCGACCGGTGGCCGCCCGGGGCCGGAGCGGCGCAGCTGATCCACCCTCAACCCCTGGCAGGACGACCTCGATGAGACCCTCTTTCTTGACGTGGCCTGCATGCTCGTTCGCGCTGCTCCTCCTGGTGGCCGGCCTGCCGGCCCACACCCTGGCAGCCGACTTCGCGGTCTTCTACGCCAACGACGTCAACGGCGAGACCGAGCCCTGCGGCTGAAAGTCCGCACAATTGGGCGGTCTGTCCAAAAAGGCGTATCAGCTTGCCCGGCTGCGCCGCGAGGCCGGCATCGAGACCCTGACCGTGGATGCCGGCGGGCTGCTGTTCAAGGGTCCGGCCGTGGCCGCCAACCGCCGGGCCCAGGAGACGGTCACCGCGGAGGGGATTGCGGAGGCCTACCGCCGCATGGCCTTCGATGCCGTGGCCGTGGCGAGAAACGACCTGGCCGCCGGGGTCGATTTCCTGGAGGCCCTGGCCAAGCGGATCCCCCTGCCGTGGCTGTCCGCCTCCCTGGTGCGCCGGGCCAGCGGCAAGCCGGTGTTCCCGGCCAGCCGGGAGAAGAAGGTGGGGGGCTGCCGGGTGGCGGTGATCGGCCTGACCGCACCGGTGACCGGCGCCCTGGTGGGGGGAGAGGGGGTGGAGATCCGGCCCTGGCGGCAAGTCCTGCCGCCCCTGGCCAAGGAGCTGGCCAGCCGGAACGACTTCCTGATCCTGCTCACCGACCTGGCGGCAACCGAGCTGGAGGCGTTGGCCGCGGCCGTGCCCGAGATCCGGCTGATCGTCCAGGCTGGCCAGCCGGCAGCGGCCGGGGCGCCGCAGCCCCTGGGCAGCGCCCTCCTGACCCGGGTCGCCCCCCGGGGCAAGTACCTGGGCCAGCTCACGGTGAGCTGGCCGGCCAAGGCCAAGGCCTGGCGAGCCGGGGCGCCGGGGCCGGCGGCGCCTGGCGAGGGCTCCTGGCAGCACGGGGTGACCGCCCTGGAGAAGCAGGGACCGGACGACCCGGAGGTCTTGGCCATCGTTGAAGACCTCAAGGTCAAGGTGGCCGCGGCCAATGCCGCTGCGGCGCAGGCCCCGCCAGCCCCGGCACCGGCGCCGCCGCCGGCCGGCCCCCCAGCCGGGCCGGGCGCGGCGGCCTCGCCCTTTGGCGCCGGCGGCGTCGATCTGGCGCAGCTGCTTTCAGCCCAGCTGCCCGCTGCCGGCGGCGAGGGCACCCCCGCCGAGCTGCAGGCCCTGCTGCAGCTTCTGGCGGCCCAGCCCGAGGACCACGCGGGCTGGAAACGCTGTGCAGACTGCCACCCGGCCCAGACCAGCTTCTGGCGTGCCACCCGGCACGCCCAGGCCTTCGAAACCCTGAAGGCCAAAGGACAGGACCGCAACCTGGACTGCCTGCCGTGCCACGTCACCTATGCCGCCGGGCCGGATGACCAGGCCCTCCTCAGCCTGGCCGCTGATCTGCAGCCGGTGGGCTGTGAGGCCTGCCACGGCCCCGGCCGGGCGCACGCCACCGCCCCCGCCGGCAGCCGGCCAGAGCGGCGACCGGCGGCCATCATCTGCCAGAGCTGCCACACCCCGGACCGGGATGCGGATTTCGACCACCAGCGGGACCTCGGACGGGTCAGCTGCCCCAAAGGGGCGGCTAAGCGGCCGTAAAGGGGGAGGCGAGGAAGAACCGGGGGCCGGGACGGCGCCCCCTGTCCTAACTGGCACAGGGGGGGGAAGGGATGAGGCCGGAGGCGATCGCGACGGTGAACCGGGCATCGGCCATGGCGCGCTGGGCATCGTCGAGGCTGTAGGCCTCAGTGGGCAGGAAATCGATATCTCCATAGAAGGACAGCTCCCGCTCCTTGCGCAGCCAGCGGGAGATGCGGGCCAGGCGGGCCAGCTGGTCGGGATGAAGGTCCGTGAAGCGGTCCGCATGCTCCAGGAGGATCGGCCCCACGTCGTGCCACTTGGGCGGATCGATCCCCCGGTGCCGCAGCATCGCCTTCTGAGCCAGCTCCACAATCTCCTGGGCCTCCCGCACCACGTCGGAGTAAGCCTCCTCCCCCAAGAGCACATCCAGGATCTTGAGCCGCTTGGTAGCCTTCACTAGGTAGCTCCGGGCCAGCGTCAGGGAGGTCACAATTCGATGACCTCCCCGGGCACCAGACTGGGTGTGAGCAGCCAGTACCAGGCGCTGCCCAACGCCACCTTGCGGGCGCCGAGAGCGAGCAGCCGCTGGCCCAAGGACGCCAGATAGCCGGCGAAAAAGCCCTCCCGATCGTAACGGATGTCCGACGCCTCCACCATGTCCAGGAAAAGCGGGCTGCCGGCGGCAACCTCAGCCGGGGTTTTGATGATCGGCGACAGGGCCGGGGAGATGCCAAAGCGGCTCCGGAGCGACACCAGGGCCGGCGCCAGGGGATCCTCGACGCCGGCCTCAAAGGCCACCACCCGGGACACCCGCCCGGCAGGCAGCGGATCAGCCACGATCAGACAGTCCAGGTCGGAATCCGGGCGGGGCACCCCCCGGGCCACGGAGCCGAAAACGACAAAGGCCCAGAGGCTCGGGCCATAGCAGGCCCGTACCTGGCCTGCCAGGGCGACAATCAGCTGTTCGAATCCGGTGCGAAATCCGTGGCTCATGGCTCGTCGTCCCCCCCGGCTGGCCTGCCCGTACCATAGCCGGACGCGGGGGGCAATGTCAAAGCCGGGTGGGCGAGGTAGAGACCGTGGGCCACGATATGAGCCGCCACCGCAGCGGGCAGGAGATCGGACACCGGCAGACCGGCGCTGATCCTCTGCCGGACTTGGCTGGAGGAGACAGCGAGCGGCGGGCCGGCCAAGAGCCGGATGCGGCCGGGCACCCCGGCCGCCGTCCAGACGCTCTCCCCGGATCGCCGCCGGAAGGCGGGAAAGACGGCAGCGATGGCCGCCTCGACCTCCTGCGGCGCCACCGGCGGCCGGGGGAAGACCACCAGGTGTGCCTGGGCGGGCAGAAGGGCATAGGCCTTCCAGCTGCCGATCTCCACAAAGGCGTCGGCGCCCAGGAGGAAGAAGAGCTCCGGCCCGGGGCCGAGCCGGCCCCGGAGCGCGGCCAAAAGGTCGATGGTGTAGGAGGGGCTCGGCCGCTCGGCCTCGATGCCACAGGCCACAAGGCCCGGCTCGCCGGTCACAGCCAGCTCCAGCATGGCCAGCCGGTCGGCGAAGGGGGCCCGGGGCTGGCTTGGCTTGTGCGGCGGCCCGGCGGCGGGGATCAGCCAGACCGCATCCAGGGACAGGGCGGTCTGGGCCGCCCGGGCAACATGGAGATGGCCCTGGTGGACCGGGTCGAAGGTGCCGCCCAGGATGCCCAGCCGCTGTCCGGCCCCCGGCTGCGCCCCGGCCATCGCCTGCCTAACTCCGCACCTGGCCGTCCCCGAAGACCACGAACTTGGTGGTGGTCAGCTCCCGGAGGCCCATGGGGCCGTAGGCGTGGAGCTTGGAGGTCGAGATGCCGATCTCGGCGCCCAGACCGAACTGGCCGCCGTCGTTGAAGCGGGTGGAGGCGTTGACCATCACCGCCGAGGCATCCACCTCGGTGAGGAAGCGCATGGCATGGCCATGGTTGGCGGTGATGATGGCCTCGGTATGCTGGGAGCCATAGCGGACGATGTGATCCAGCGCCGCATCCAGGTCCGGCACCACCCGCACCGCCAGGATGAGATCCAGAAACTCGCAGCCCCAGTCCGCCTCGGTGGCTGGCCGCGCTGTTGGCACCAGGCGGCAGGTCTCGGCGCAGCCCCGGATCTCGACCCCGGCTGCGGCCAGCTCGGCGGCCATGGACGGCAGGAAGCGCGCGGCTACCCCTTCATGGACCAGCAGGGTCTCCAGGGCGTTGCAGACCCCGGGCCGCTGCACCTTGGCGTTCATGACGATGCGACCCGCCATGGCCAGATCGGCCGTCTCGTCCACAAAGGCGTGGCAGACGCCCTTGTAGTGCTTGAGGACCGGTATCCGGGAATTCTCGGCCACGAAGCGGATGAGCCCTTCCCCGCCCCGGGGGATGATGAGGTCGATCTCGTTCTCCAGGCCAAGCAGGGTGGTCACCGCCTCCCGGTCGGTGATCGGCACCACCTGGATGGCAGCGGCCGGCACCCCTTCCGCGGCCAGGGCCTCCTGGAGGACCTGGGCCAGGGCCCGGTTGGAATGGATGGCCTCGGAGCCCCCCCGCAGGATGACGGCATTGCCGGCCTTGAGGCACAAGGCCGAGGCGTCCACGGTCACGTTGGGCCGAGATTCGTAGATCATCGCCACCACGCCCAAGGGGATGCGCATCCGGCCTACCAGGATGCCGGAGGGCCGCCGCACCATATCGCTCACCTCCCCCACCGGATCCGGCAGGGCGGCCACCTCGTGCAGCCCCTGGGTCAGGCTCGCCATCACCTTGTCCGACAGGGTCAGCCGATCGAGCATGGCGCTGGACAGCCCTTTCTCCCGGCCGGCCGCCAGGTCCTTGGCGTTTTCGGCCACCAGGAGATCCCGGCGCTCGGCCAGAAGCGTGGCCATCCGCAGAAGGGCCCGGTTCTTGGCCTCGGTGGGCAGCGGCGCCAGCCGCCTGGCCGCCTGCTTGGCGGCCTTCGCCATGGTGCGCATCGAATCAGGAATGTTCATGGCTCTTCATCTCCTTGCCCGGGAGAAGGACGAGGTTGTCCCGGTGGATGACCTCGTCGCTGTAGGTGAAGCCCAGGATCTCCTCGATCCTGGAGGAGTGCTGGCCCAGAATGCGGCTGATGTCGGAGCTGGTGTAGTTGACGAGGCCGATGGCAAAGGCCGTGCCGGCCTCGTCCAGGCACTGCACCGGCGCACCCACCCCGAACCGGCCCAGCACCTCGCGGATGCCGGAGGGCAGGAGGCTCCGGCCGCCGCCGACCAGGGCCTGGCGGGCGCCGGCATCCAGGACCAGCGCCCCCTTGGGCCGCAGCACGAAGGCGATCCAGTGCTTGCGGCCCGCCAGCCGGGTGGCCTGGGGCAGGAAGAAGGTGCCCACCGCCTCGCCGGCAAAGAGACGGCGGATGACGCCCGGCTCGCGCCCCGGGCCGATGAAGGAGGCGCCGCCCCGGGCGGACACCATGCGCGCCGCCAGGATCTTGCTGCGCATGCCACCGGTGCCCAGGAGCCCGGAGACATGGCCGGCCATGGCCTCCACCCTCCGGTCCGCGGCTGCCACAGTCAGCACCCGCCGGGCGGTAGGATCCTGACTGGGGTTGCCGGTGTACAGGCCGTCCACATCGGTGAGGCAGGCCATGAAGTCCGCCTCGATCAGGTTGGTGAGCATGGCCGCCAGGGTGTCGTTGTCCCCGAAGCGCAGCTCCTGCACCGACACCGAATCGTTCTCGTTGATGATCGGCACGATGCCCCAGCGGAGCAGGGTGAAGATGGTGTTGCGGATGTTCAGGAACCGGTGGCGGTGGGACAGATCGTCGTGGGTGAGCAGGATCTGGCCCACGGTCAGGCCAAAGCGGCCGAAGACATCCTCGTAGGCGTGCATGAGGCAGCTTTGGCCCACCGCTGCCGCCGCCTGCTTCTCCATGATCAGGAGCGGCCGGCTGCCCAGGCCCAGCCGCTTGCGGCCCGAGGCCACCGCCCCGGACGACACCAGGAGCACCTCCCGGCCGGAGGCGCGCAAGTGTGCGATCTCGGCGCCCAGGTTTTCGAGGACGGCGAGGTTGATGCCGTCCGCCGCGGTGAGCACCGCGCTGCCCACCTTGAGCACGACCCGGCGGGTACGGGCCAGATGCTGCTGCCGGCGGGCCTGGCCTTCAGCCCAGGGAATCTCGGAGGTCATGGTCATGGCAGCGGGCGCCGGGGAGCACCCGGGCGAGAGCCCGGCGGCAGCAGCGGCCTTCGGCACCGCCGCCCTTGGCTCCAGGCGCTCGTAAACATAGTCGATCAGCTCCGCCACGGCGAGAGAAATCCCCTCATGGCCCTGCGGCCCGGGCCAGGTCGATGGCGGCCAGGATCTCGGGCAGCTCGTGGGGCTTCTGGAGGACGCTGCGGATGCCGGCGGCCGTCAAGGCGCCGGCATCCGCAGCGTCATTCCAGCCGGTAGCCAGGACCACCGGCAGCGCAGGCCGCCGCCGGGTCAGCTCCCGGGCCAGCATAAGGCCGCTCATGCCGGGCATCCGCTGGTCGGTGATGACTAGGTCGAAGGCCTCAGGGTCGGCCTGGAAGGCCGCCAGAGCCGCCTCGGCGCTGGCGCAGGCCGTGACCTGGAAGCCGACCATGCCCAGGGCCGTGCACCAGGCGGAGCGGGCAAGCTCCTCGTCATCCACATAGAGGAGCCGGCACGGCACGGCTGGTGATGCGGGGACTCCGGAGGAGGCCGAAGTCACCGTCGGAGCGGCAGCCGCCAGGGGCCAGAAGACCTCGAAGACGGCGCCGGCGCCCGGGGCAGTGGTGACCACGATGGCACCGCCCGCCTCCTGGACAATGGCCTGGGAGATGGCCAGCCCCAGCCCCGAGCCCTGGCCGACCGCCTTGGTGGTGAAGAAGGGGTCAAAGATGCGGGCCACGGTCTTGGCGTCCATGCCGTGGCCGGTGTCGGCCACTGTCAGGTGGAGATAGCGGCCGGCCGGCAGCTCGACGCCGCCCTCCGGCGTCCCGGCAGGAGCGCCGCTCTCCTCCAAACGGACGGTGAGCACCCCGCCCCCCTCGGCCATGGCCTGGCCAGCGTTGACCAGCAGGTTGTGCACCACCTGCAGAATCTGACTGGCGTTGGCCTCGATGGGCGGGCAGGCGGGATCGATCTGGCGCTCGACCCGAATGACCGTGGGCCAGGAAGCGGTTCCCAGGTCCAGGGCCTCCTTGAGAAGGGGCTGCAGGAAGAGCACCGCCTTCTCCTCCTCGCCAGGACGACTGTAGGTCAGGATCTGCCGCACCAGGTCGGCGCCCCGCCGGCAGGCCTGGCCCACGGCATCCAGCCCGGCGGCGCCGCCCTCCTCGGCCACACCGGCCTCGGACAGGCGGGCCAGCTGGGCACCGCCCAGGATCTGGTTGAGGATGTTGTTGAAATCATGGGCAATACCGGCAGCCAGCGTTCCCAAGGCCCGCATCTTCTCGTCCTGCCGCAAGCGCTGCTCCAGGGCCAGACGGTCGGTGATGTCCCGGCAGTTGACCACCACCCCTGCCACCGTGCCGTTCTCCTGCCGGTAGGGCAGGTAGCGCACCTCCATCCAGCGCCGGCCCCGGCCCCGGTAATCGAAGACCGTGTCGAAGGTGACCGTCCGACCAGCCAGGGCGTGATCCAGGCGCTCCCGGACCACACCGTTGAAGGCCGCCTCCCCCAGCACGGCAGCAACGGGCCGGCCGACGATGGCCTCCTCTTCCACCTGATGGTAATCGAGGTAGGCCTGGTTGACCGCCCGGTAAACCTGGTCCCCATCCACGAAGGACATCAGGTCCTGGGAGGCCGCGACAATGGAATGGTAGCGTCGCAGCCGCTCTTCGGCCTGACGCCGCTCGGCGATCTCCTGGCGGAGCCGGACGACCGCCCCCTCCAACTCGGCGGTGCGCTCCGCTACCCGGGACTCCAGGGCCTCCTTGGCCCGCAGCAGCTCCTGCTCCGCCTCCTGGCGACGGCGGATATCCTGGACCAGACGGCCGGTCATGGTGTTGAAGGCCCCAGCCAGCAGGACGATCTCCTGGGGGCCGTCCAGGCAGGCCTGCCGCTCCACGTCGCCGCTGGCAATGGCGGCAGCAGTCTCGGTCAGGCGGCCCAGAGGCCGGCTGATGCGGCGTACGGCCACCAGACCCAGGAGCCCTCCCAGCACCAGGGAGCAGGCCACCAGGGCCATGACCACCAGGGAAGCCCGCCGGGCGGCGGCAAAGGTCTCGCCCACCGGCCGGCTGGCCATGGCGAAAAAGATCTGCCCGCCCAGCTCCAGCTCCTGAACGTTCTGAAAGACCCATCGTCCCCCGGCATCGGTGGCAAAGCCGAGCCCGGTGGTGATAGGCAGGCGGCGATGCCTGAGCACCTCCGAGGGATCAGGATGGGCCACCAGCCGCTCCCCGGCGTCCAGGATTGCGATCACCCCCTCCTTGCCCAAACGGGTGGAGACCACCGGACTCAGGATCGCGTCCAGCCGCACCTGGCAAAGCAGCACCCACGCCACCTCCCCGGTCCGGGGCTCATGCACCGGCACCGCCATGGTGATGAGCGGCTCCTGACGGACCGGGTCGATAGCCAGCCGGCTGCAGGACATGCGGCCGGAGGAGGCAACCCGGAGGAACAGAGGATCCTGGCGGAAATCCCGCAGTTCCGCGTCCGTGTACCACTCGGTGCGGGAGATTCGGAGGGTCTCCTGCCCGTCGCCGGCCACCAGGCTCAGATCAACGATCATCTCCCGGTGCCGCCGGTTCAGGAGGTCCCGGAGCTGGGCCAGCAGGATGCGGTGCTCGTCGGCGGTACGACCGGTCAGATCGTGGAGGGTCGCCGCGACCAGCACCCCGTCTTCCAGGTCGCGGAAGGCTCCTTCCACGGCCTGCACCGCGCGGCGCAGCACCTCCCCGTGCAGGTCGGCCGCTGCCTGCCGCTGCACGGCGAAGATCTGCCAGAGAAGCAGCGCGCCCAAAAAGAGCGGCGGCAGGCTGGTCAGGATGACGATGGCCAGGGTGAGGCGACTGCGGATGCTGTCGGAAACGAGGGGCATGACGGCCGGGGACGGTCAGCGCAGAACAACGCGGGCCTGGCGCAGGATCTCGTCCGGCACCGGCAGGCCAATGGCGGCCGCTGCCTGCAGATTCACTCCCAGGTAGAGGTCGGCGGTCTCCACCGGCAGGCTCGCCGCTGGCGAGTCCCGGAGGACCCTGGCTGCCAGCCGGCTGGCCTGCTCGCCCATGGCGGTCTGGCCCGGCGCGTACGTCATGACCAGACCCTTGTCCAGCGGTACGGCATTGGCGGCCACCGGCAGCCGCCGCGCGGTGGCGGCCTGGACGATGAGGTCGGCGTTGGCCACCAGCAGGATGGAGCTCATCAGCCACACCCCGTCCACGTCTGCGGGCATGCCGGCCAGGGCCGCCTGCAGCTCCTGGACACTGGCCACCGGAGCGGGCAGCAGCGCGACACCCAGCGAGCTGGCCGCGGTCGCAAGGTCGGCCAGCTGGATACCGCTCCGGCGCTCCGGCCCGGCAATGGGCACAAACAGGCGCTTCATGCCCGGCTTGAGGGCGCAGAACAGGCCGAGACCCCGGTCCATACCGCCGGCGATCTGGATGCCGGTGACGTTCGCCGCCGGCCGGGCCGGCGAGTGCACCTCGACTGCGGGAGCGGACGGCAGCAGGGGCACCGCCACCACCGGCAGCCCGGAGTCGGCGGTGGCCGCCGCTGCCCGGTCGGCCAGGCCGCTGGTCAGCACCAGGAGGAGATCGATGCGCCGCTCCAGCAGCGATCGGAAGGCCAGGTCAAATTCGTCCGTATCCTCCAGCTGTCCGTCGTACAGAAAGGTCACCTGGGCGCCTTCCTGGCGCAGCTGCTGTTCCAGTCCTCGGCGAAAGCCGGAGATCAGTTCCTCGAACTGGGGGCCAGGGCTGATGATGCCCACCCGGTAGCTCGCCGGTGCCGGGGATTCCGAGCAGCCCCCGGTGGACAGCAGCACCGCCAGAAGGAGGATCGGGAAGGGAAGGCTGGTGGCTCTCATCGTCCAGTGATGACTTGGCTCCCTGCGAGGCCATCAGCCCGCGGCCGCCGGATCGGCCTCGGGCTAAGCCTCCTGCCGGGGCTCGATCCCGGTGGCCGCCGCCACGAGCTGGCCAATGGCCAGCTTGAGCCCTTCCACGCCCTGACCGCACATCCCGGAAACCGGAACCGTGGGCACGCCCAGCCGATCAAAGGCCAACTCCAGAAGATGCAGCCCCTCCGCCGCCACCAGATCGATCTTGTTGAGAGCCACCAGACGGACGCGAGCCGGCAGATCCGGCCGGTAGCAGGCCAGCTCCTCCTGGACAGCCCGGAAGCCGGCCAGGACCTCCTCGTGCTCCAGGCTGGCGTCCACCACCTGCACCAGAAGGGACGTCCGCTCGATGTGGCGGAGGAAGGCAATGCCCAGGCCCACCCCCTGGTGGGCCCCGGCGACAAGACCCGGAATGTCCGCCAGGATACAGAGCCGGTCGTCGAGATGCAAGGCGCCCAGCTGGGGCTCCAGGGTGGTGAAGGGGTATGGCGCCACCTTGGGATTGGCGGCGGAAAGGCGGGACAGGAGGGTGGATTTGCCGGCGTTGGGCAGGCCAATGAGGCCGACATCCGCCAGGAGCTTGAGCTCGATGGTGAGCCACCGCTCCTCGGCGGCAGTGCCCTTGTCGGCCCGCCGGGGCGCCCGGTTGGTGGGGGTGGCGAAATGGCCGTTGCCGCGGCCGCCCCGCCCACCCCGGGCCACCAGGAGCCGCTGGCCGTCGGTGACCAGGTCGGCCACGACCTCGCCGCTGGCTGCATCCCGGATCAGCGAGCCCAGGGGCACCGCCACCACCAAGTCACGCCCCCGGCGGCCGTGTTGGCTCTTGCCCCGGCCATGGGCGCCGCGCTCGGCGGCAAAATGCGCCCGAAAGCGGAAATCGATCAGGGAGCGGAGCCGGGCTGACGCCTCCAGAAAGACACTGCCGCCGTCGCCGCCATCGCCGCCGTCCGGCCCCCCCCTGGGCACATACTTCTCCCGCCGGAAGCTGACGCAACCGTCGCCGCCGTCTCCTGCCTTGACGTGGAGCTTGGCTTCGTCGACCAGGGCCATGGGGGGGACGACCTCCGCCCGGGCGGCGCCCTCAGCCCACATCCCGGCCGTGGCCGCCGGCGGCAGCAGAAAGAAGGGGCTCTCAGCCCTCCTGGGCTTGGGCCTGGGCCTGGGCCGGATAGACGCTCACCCTCTTCCGGTCACGGCCGAAATCCTCAAAGGTGACAATACCGTCGATCTTGGCGAACAGGGTGAAGTCGCGGCCGCAGCCGACGTTGGTGCCCGGGTGGATCCTGGTGCCTACCTGCCGGACCAGGATGTTGCCGGCCCGGACCGCCTGGCCACCGAAGCGCTTCACGCCCCGCCGCTGGCCGGCGCTGTCCCGCCCGTTTCTGGAGCTGCCTCCTGCCTTCTTGTGGGCCATGGTCCTGGTCCCTCCTCTAAGCGTTGATCCCCTGGATCTCCAGGGCCGTATACGGCTGGCGATGCCCCCTCTTCACCCGGTAGGCCTTGCGCCGCTTCTTCTTGAAGACCAGGATCTTCTTGGCCTTGTCCTGCTCGACAATCCGGGCGCTGACCGTGGCCGCCTCCAGCTGCGGCTGGCCGACCCGCACCGCACCCTCATCGGCCACCAGAAGGACATCGCCCAGGGAGATGGTGTCTCCGACGCTGCCCTCCAGCTTCTCCACCCGGATGCGGTCCCCGGGGGCCACCTGATACTGTTTGCCGCCAGTGCGAACGATCGCGTACATACCCTTCCTCCTCAAATCGTGGCCGGCATCCCAGAGCCTGGTCCAGTCCGCCGTGGTGATCGCGGATGCAAACGGAAATCGCTTTATTTACCCCAGGCCCCGGATTTGTCAAGACGAATGTCGGCGGCCGCGGCAGGACCGGCCTACCGAACGGCCGACTGCCGATACCGGTGCCGGTGCCGATGCCGACCCCGGGAAAGGCCTCCTGCTCCCGCCCATGGCCGCTCAGTCCCAGATGATCTCGTAGCGCTCCAGGTGGAGCTCCTTGCAGGGCTCGATCACCACCCGCCGGCCGATCTCCTGCTCCAGCTCGGCCACGGCCTGCCCCTCCTCCTTGAGCATCACATCCGCCACCCGGGGATGGACGCGGATGTAGACCGTGTGGCGGTCCGGCTGGCTGCCTACCTCCCGCCGGATGCGCCGCAGGATCTCGAAGCACAGGGTGCTGCGACCCTTGAGGAAGCCCTCGCCGTCGCAGTAGAAGCAGGGCTCGCACAGCTGGCGGGCCAGGGCGTCCCGGCTCCGCTTCCTGGTCATCTGCACCAGGCCGAACTCGGAGATCTTGAGGATGTTGATCCGGCTCTTGTCCTTCTTGACCTCCTCGTTGAGGCTGCGGAGGAGCTCATCGCGGTGCAGCTCCTCTTCCATGTCGATGAAGTCGATGATGATGATGCCGCCGACGTTGCGCAGCCGCAGCTGGTAAGCGATCTCTTTCACCGCCTCCATGTTGGTCTTGAAGATCGTCTCTTCCAGGTCGGTCTTGCCGACGTAGCGGCCGGTATTGACATCGATCACCGTCAGGGCCTCGGTCATCTCGATGACAATGTAGCCGCCGCTCTTGAGCCACACCTTCTTGGCCAGGGCGCGGTTGATGTCCATCTCGATGCCGTAGGCGTCGAAGATGGGCAGCTCACCCTCGTAGCGGTAGACCTTGGACCGGAGCCGGGGGGTGACATGGTCCACGAACTGCAGAATGCGGTCGCAGGTCGCACCGTCGTCCACCACCAGCCGGTCCACCTCGTGGGAGAAGAGGTCCCGCACCGCCCGCAGGGTGATGTCCAGGTCCTCGTGCACCAGGCTGGGCACCGGGGCCCGGGCCCCCCGCTCCTGGATGTCCTGCCAGAGGCTCAAGAGAAACTCCATCTCGGTCTCCAGCTTGGGCAGGGTGGCGGTCTCGGCCACGGTGCGGGCGATGAAGCCGATGCCTGGCGGCCGCAAGGTCTCGATGGTCTCCCGCAGGAACTGGCGGACGTCGTCGTTGTCGATCCGCCGGGAGACCCCCACGTGGTTGGTGGTGGGCATGAGCACCAGGTTGCGGCCCGGCAGGGAGATGTGGCAGGTGAGGCGGGCGCCCTTGGTGCCCAGGGGCTCCTTGCAAACCTGGACCAGGATGTCCTGGCCCTCGGTCAGAAGATCATCGATGTTCGTCCCGGGCACCCGGCGTAAGGGCATCTCGTGGGATGCCCCGCAGCAGGCGCCATCGAAGTCGTTCCGGAGCATCAGGGCTTCGAGATCAGCCACCGGGAAGCAGACGTCGTCCACGTACAGGAAAGCGGTGCGCTCCAGGCCGATGTCGACGAAGGCCGCCTGCATGCCCGGCAGCACCCGCACGACCCGGCCCTTGTAGATGTTGCCCACCTGACCCCGGTCGATGCGGCGCTCGACATAGAACTCGACGGTCTGGCCATTTTCCACCAGGGCAACCCGGTGCTCATAGGAGGTGGCGTTGATGACGAGATCCGTGGCCATGGCGCTCTCTCCGCAAGACAATCAGGACTGGGGTGCCGGCTCGGGGAGCGGCAGCTTGACGGTGCGGCAGGCCGCCAGCTCCTCGTCCGTAACGCCCAGGGCAGCGACCAGAAGCTCGGCGGGCCGCACGGTCGGCCGGCCGGGGCCTGCGGCCAGGACCAGCTCCAGGCTGGTCGGGGTGGCCAGCCGGGCGGCATGGACCAGGGGCCGGGCGTCGAGCTGGCGCAGCG
This sequence comes from Thermodesulfobacteriota bacterium, assembly GCA_040755095.1. Lineage (NCBI taxonomy): Bacteria > Pseudomonadati > Thermodesulfobacteriota > Thermodesulfobacteriota bacterium. The sequence continues at coordinate 11,959 of JBFMBH010000003.1, read as the reverse complement.
CCCCCTTGCGGCTGACCGCAAGGGGCCAGGATGCCTGGGCCAGAAAGTCCTCCAGGAGGGCGGCTGGCACAGGTCGCGGCAGCTCGATCCGGTAGCAGGCGGCATCCGGCTCGGCACTGGTCCCGGGATGGAGGGCCACCTCCACCACGGTCAATCCATCCGGCAGCTCTTCGGTGAGGGCACAAGCCAGCTGGCCGCAAGCGGCCAGGGGCTCGATCAGGTCGCAGTCGAGGTATTCCGCCAGGCTCTCGACGCCGAAGGACAGGGCCGGCGAGAAGGCCACCCGGGGCGCCGGATGAAAGCCCTGGCTGAAGGCCAGGGGCAGGCGCAGGCGCCGGAAGGCCCGCAAGAAAGCTTGCACCAGCTCCAGGTGGCCCAAAAGGCTGGCCGCCCCCTGCACCGCATAGCGCAGCCGGTAGCGCCACAGCGGCCCGGCCGCGGCCGGCGGCCGGCTCGCCGGGACAGCCGCCGGCTCCGGGGCGGCCTCCGGACAGGTCACCGGCTGCAGGCGGTCGAAATCGCAGACCCCGCAGCCCTGGCAGCCGTGCACCCGGCAGTCCGGGGTATACTCGCCCCGGCGGGCGCGCCCGCGCTCCGCGGCCAGGAAGGCCGTTTCGACGCCAGGATCCAGGTGGCACCAGGGCAGAACCTCGTCCGCCGCCCGCTCCCGGGCATAGTCGGCCAGATCGACGCCGCAGCGCTCGGCCGCTGCCAGCCAGCGGCCAAGGGAAAAATGCTCGCTCCAGGCTTCCAGGCGGCCGCCATCCTGCCAGACTGCCTCGATGACCGGCGCCAGCCGCCGGTCGCCCCGGGCCAGCACCCCTTCCACCAGGCTCATGGCCGGGTCGTGCCACTTGAGGGTCGCCCCCCGTGCGGGCATGGCGCCCTTGATCAGGGCGATGCGATCCCGGCTTTCGGCCAGGGACAGCTGCGGCTCCCACTGGAACGGGGTATGGGCCTTGGGCACAAAGGCCGCCACCGAGGCGGCGACCTGGCCCCGGCCCTTGCCCATCCGGCTCAGCTGGCGCACCAGCTGGGCGATGGCGAGCACATCCTCTTCGGTCTCCGTGGGCAGGCCGATCATGAAGTAGAGCTTCAGCTGCCGCCAGCCCAGATCAAAGGCCGCCTGGCAGGCCGCGACGAGATCCGCCTCGGTGATGCCCTTGTTGATGACCTGGCGCAGGCGATCGCTGCCGGCCTCGGGGGCCAGGGTGAAGCCGGTCTTGCGCACCCGCCGGATCTCCGCCATGAGGGTCGGTGTCAGGGTGCCGACCCGCATGGACGGCAGCGAGATCGAGACCCGGGCCGGCCCATGCTCCCGCATCAGGGCGGTGAGCAGGCCAGGCAGACAGGCATAGTCCCCGGTGGATAGCGACAGCAGGGCCAGTTCCTCGAAGCCGGTGGCGGCCAAGGCGGCGCGGGCCTGCTCCAGAATCGCCTGGGGCGAGCGCTCCCGCACCGGCCGGTAGATGATCCCGGCCTGGCAGAAACGGCAGCCCCGGGTACAGCCCCGGGCAATCTCCACCCCCAACCGGTCGTGGACGATCCTGGCCAGGGGCACCAGCGGTCGAGTCAGGGCTGGACTGGCGGCCAGATCCGGCAGAATCCGCCGCCGCACCCGGGCCGGTCCCGGACCCTGGTGGCGTACCGCCTGCAGGCGGCCGCCGGCGCCGCACGCCGGCGCAAAGGCCGCCGGCACGTAGCAGCCCTCCACCGCGGCCAGCCGGGCCAGGATCTCCTGGCGGCTGGCGCCGGCGGCCCGGGCCTCCCCCACCAGCCGGGTCATCTCGATGATGGCCTCCTCGCCGTCCCCCAGAAGGATGGCGTCGAAGAAGGGGGCCACGGGCTCGGGATTGAAGGCAGAGGGGCCGCCGGCCACCACCAGCGGCTGGCGGTCGTCCCGGTCCCGGGCCCAGCGGGGCAGCCCAGCCAGGTCGAGGATGGTGAGGATGTTGGTGGCGGACAGCTCGTAGGGGAGGCTTACGCCCAGGAGGTCGAAATCGGCGAGCGGGCGGCGGGACTCCAGAGAAAAGAGCGGCAGGCCCCGGTGCCGCAGCAAGGCCTCCAGATCGAGATCCGGCGCGTAGACCCGCTCGGCCAGGAGATCCGGCTGGCTGTTGACCGCCTGGTAGAGGATGGCCAGCCCCAGATGGGACATGCCGATCTCATAGAGGTCGGGAAAGGCCAGGACCACCCGGCCGCGCGCTGCCTGCCAGTCCTTGCGCACCGCATGGCGCTCCTGGCCCAGATAGCGGCTCGGCCGGCGCAGCCTGGGCAGGGCCAAAGCGACGGCATCGTGATCGGTACGCGCGGCCTCCATCATCCCGCTGCCAGGCCCTAGCGGACCTCGATCTCCTCGAAGCCCTGGGGGATGTCGACCACGAAGTCATCCGGCGCCAGGGCCGCCTGCAGGCGCCAGTCGGAGAAGCGGACGAACAGGGAGCCCTGGCCGGTCGGCAGGGAAAAGGACAGATTCCGGGGCACCCAGCAGCCGCCGTCCTGCTGCCAGCCGCCGTAGACCGCCTCCAGGATGAAGGCGCCACCGTTGTCCTCGGCCCGGTGCCGGATGATCTGGCCGCTCTTCGGATCGAACAGCACCTGATGCCGGCCGGCCAGGCCGTCGATGGTGAAGATCATCCAGTAGGAGGCCCGGCTGTCGTGACGCCGCACCTCCTGCATCTGGAGATCCCCGGGGGGCAGCCGCCCGGTCAGCCAGTAGACCAGCTCATGGGCCGCCAGCCCGGAAGGCGCGAAGCGCCGGAAGGCGCTGGCCTGCACCGACCCCTGGTAGCCCCGGCCCTCCGGCACAGCGATGTAGCGGAAGTCGCGGCCATCGGTGAAGAACATGGCCAGGGGCTGATCGAGGGGCCCAATGGCCACGAACTTGACAAAGGCCGGGGTCATGGTCTGGAGATAGCCCTCCGCCCGGCCGGACTGGAACACCGAGTCCCAGGTCACCTCGACCCCGGTGTCGAAGCTGGCCAGGCACTGCCGGTTGGCCTCCATGGTCTGCATGAAGATCTTGCGCACCCCCACCGCCTCCCGGGAGGTGACCGCCAGCCCCGACTGGCCCAGCTGGGCGCAACCGGAGACCAAACAACAAGCCATGACCAGAGCTGTAAGCCGCATCATGAGCTATTCCCTCCCGGACAAGCGACGCCGGACGGCCTCGGCCTTGCCGGCAGCCGCTGCCCGCTTGCCGTCTTCCTGGTAGAGCCGGGCCGCGGCCTCATACGCCTCGGCCGCCCTCTTCAGCTGGCCGGCCTCGGCGCAGACGTCCCCCAGGTGCTCCAGGATGGTGGGATCCTCGGGCTCCAGGGCCACTGCCCTCTCCAGCTCGGCGCTCGCCTGCTCCAGGTTGCCGAGCCGGAAGTGCACCCAGCCCAGACTGTCCCGGATGAAGCCGTCGTCCGGTCGCAGGGCCACGGCCCGCTCGATATACGCCAGGGCCTCCGGCAGGCGCAGGCCCCGGTCGGCCCAGGTGTAGCCCACGTAGTTGAGGGCAAAGGCGTTGTCCGGCTCCAGCTCCAGAAGGCTTTCCATGCGGGCCAAAGCCCCTTCCAGATCTCCCTGCTTGTCCAGGAGCACCCCCTGGGCGAAGATGAGACGACCGTCGTCGGGAAACAGCTCCAGGCCACGCAGAAGAGCCGCCGATGCGTCGTCGTTCCGCCGGAGGTCTTCCAGAAGCCCCGCCAGGGCCAGGAAGATCTGTACCGTGGCGCCGCCGTCCCGGGCGATCTCGGCCCGCAGCACGGCCTCGGCGGCGGCGGCGTTGCCCGCCGCCTGCTCGAGCGCGGCCAGGCGCAACCGGGCATCCTCCCGCACCTCGGAGTCGGGCCCAATCCGCTCCAGCATCGCCCGGGCCCGGGGGTTGTCACCCGCCCCCTGAAGGGCCAGGGCGAGCAGATACTGGAGGGCGCCGTTGCCCGGCTGGCCGTCCGCCTCGGGCGCCAGCTCCTGCACCGCCTCCTGGAAGCGCTCCTGCTCCAAGAGGATCCGGCCGATGGCAAACAGGGCCCGGGTACGGTCGCTGGCCGCGGCCTTCAGGGCCTGCAGCTCGGCCAGGGCCTCATCCGAGCGCCCCTCCCTCAGCAGGAGATTGACGATCCGGCCCCGGATCTCCTCGGCGTCCCCCTCCTCCGCCTCGGCCAGCAGCGACCGGTAGCGGCCGAGGGCCTGGTCGACCCGCCCTGCCTCCTCCAGGAGCTCCACCGCCTCCAGCCGCAGGCGAGGCGTGGGCCTAAGCGCCACTGCCCGGTCGTAGGCAGCCAGGGCCGCATCCACCTCCCGGAGATCCCGGTGCAGGCGGGCCAGATAATAGTGGCCGGGAAAGGAATCCGGCTCCAGGCTCACCAGGCGGGACAGGGCATTCTTGGCGCCGTCATAATCCCGGTTGCGGACGCTCAAGGTGCCGAGCATGAGCAGGATCTCGGTGTTGTCCGGCTGGCGGGCGAGTATCTCCCGGCAGGCCGCGGCTGCCTCCTGGAACCGGCCGGTGGCACCGTACACCCGGGCCAGCAGGACGCGCACCGGCACGCTGCCGGGCCGCGCCTGCACCGTCTCCTCCAGTCGCGCCACCGCCTCCTCCTGGCCGTTGGTCGCCAGGAGCAGGCTGACCAGCTCCGCCAGCAGCGCCTCCGAGTCGGGATCGCACAGAAGGGCCTTGTCCAGGGCCTCCCGGGCCTCCTCCAGCCGCCGCTCCCGGGCCGCGGTCTTGCCGGCCAGAAAATAATAGTAGGCGCAGGCGGAATCCAACGGCGGCCGCGCGACCGCTCCGGTCATGTCCAGCGCCACCGGCGCTGCCGGCTGGCTGCCGGCCGTGATACCGCAACCGGCCGCAAACAGCGCCAGGGCCAGCAGACTGACCGGCGTCCATCGTCTTGTCATTCCCTCATCCCCTCTGCCCGCGGATCATGGGCCAGCCACCCCCGGCGCCGGAGAAGCCCGGTCACCTCCGCCCGGATCGCCGCCTGCACCTCATCCGGGGCGCCCCCGGCAGCCAGACGTCGCATACCGTCCATCGCCAGGCCCTGAAAGATGGCCGCCACCCGTTCCAGAAAACGCCCCTGCTCGAAGGCGTCCGGCCCCTGGCCCCGCTGGCGCTCGATGCGGGCGAGGCCGGCCGACACCGGCAGCTCCAGCACCAGGACCAGATCCGGCCGCGGCGCGAAGGCCTCGTTCATGGCCAGGATCTCGTCCGGATCCCCGCCGGCTGCACCCTGATAGGCCACGGTGGACAGGTAATAGCGGTCGGTGAGCACGATCCGGCCGTTGGCCAGGGCGGGCCGCAGCACCTCATCCACATGCTGGCGGCGATCAGCCAGGAACAGGGCCAGTTCCTCGGCGAGGGGCAGGCGGCGGCCGCTTCGTGCCGCCTGCCGCAGCTGCCGGCCGCAGGGGCCGTCGGTGGGCTCCCGGGTGGCGGTCACCGGCCAGCCCTGCTCCGCCAGCCAGGAGGCCAGAAGCCGTATCTGGGTGGACTTGCCGGCGCCGTCGATGCCCTCGAAGGCCACCAGCAGCCCCGGCCGGCCCGCCGCGCCCGGCACCGGGCGCAGCCCTTCTGCCGACTGTCCCATATCATACGCCTCTTGGGTGGTGGCTGCATCCACTGGCTGCGCCGGCGGCGGGCTGGGCCTTCAGACCGCCCTCGGGCGCGCCGCCTGCCGCCCGGGCCTCGACCATGGCGGCGGCCAGCTGGACGGCAGCGGCCAGGCTGTCCGTGGACGCCACCCCCCGGCCGGCAATGTCGTAGGCCGTGCCATGGTCCACCGAGGTGCGCACCAGAGGCAAGCCGATGGTGACGTTGACCCCATCCTGGAAGTGCAGGAGCTTGAAAGGGATGAGCCCCTGATCGTGGTACATGGCCACCACCGCATCAAAGGCACCGGCGGCACCGGCGTGGAAGACGGTATCCGGTGGCAACGGGCCGCTCGCCGCCACCCCCTCCCGGCGGGCCGCCGCCACCGCCGGGGCGATCAGCCGCGCCTCTTCGTCCCCGAACAGGCCGCCCTCACCGGCGTGGGGATTGAGCCCCGCCACGGCCAGCCGGGGGGCCGCCAGGCCGAAGTCCTGGCGCAAGGCCCGGTGGGTGAGCCGCACCAGGCGCAGCACCTCGGCTTGGCTCAGGAGGGCCGGCACCCGCGCCAGGGCGGTATGGATGGTGACCAGGCTGACCTTGAGGCGGGATCCCGCCATCATCATGGCGAAATCGTCGCAGCGACAAAGGGCGGCCAGCATCTCGGTATGGCCCGGGTAGGGCAAGCCGGCGGCAGCCAGCGGCCCCTTGGCAATGGGCGCCGTCACCAGGCCGGCGCACAGCCCGGCCTGCACCGCCGCCACGGCGGCCTGGATGCAGGCGGCCATCGCCCGGCCGGTGGCGGCATTGGGCTGGCCCCAGGCGAGGGCGCGGGGATCGAGGCTTGTCACCGCCGCTACGGCCAAGCCATCGGCTGCCCCGGTCTCCCCTGGCTGCCACGGGACCAACCGCGCTGGCAGGCCCAACAGCCGCGCCTGATGGGCAAGCACCCCGGGGTCGCCGAAGACCACCGGCCGGATCCCGGGCCAGGGGCTGCCGGTGCCGAAGAGCTTCAGGATGATCTCCGGGCCGATCCCAACCGGGCAGCCCATGGTGATCGCCAGGGAGATGGTCATCGGGGGGAGTGGTCAGGGCAGATCGAAGGCGTTGGCGATGATCTCCACCTCCGGCTCCGGCCGATCCAGGAAGATGGCGACCACGTCGAAACGAGCCGGCCGGTCGAGACCGCCGGTCCGAACCAGGTACTCGGTGGCCACCCGGGCCAGCTGCCGCTGCTTGGCCGGGGTAATCGCCTCCGCCGGGTGGCCGTGGCTGGCGTCGCGGCGGGTCTTGACCTCCACGAACACGGTGCAGCCCTGCTCCTCGGCGACGATATCGAGCTCGCCGGTGCGGCCGCGCCAGTTGCGGCAGACGATCCGGTAGCCGCGGCTGGCCAGCAGCCGGCAGGCCAGATCCTCGCCCCCGGCCCCCAACCGCAGCCTGGCCTGGGTCACGGTGTGTCCCCTCCGGACATCTGCTCCCGCACCCCCCGGAAGGTGCGGCGGTGGGCCGCGCAAGGACCGTGGACCGCCAGGGCCCGCCGGTGCTCGGCCGTGGGATAGCCCTTGTTGCTGCGGAAGTTGTACTGGGGAAAGCGGTCGTGCAGATCGTCCATGAGCCGATCCCGCAGCACCTTGGCCACGATGGAGGCCGCCGCAATGGAGCGGCTGGCCTCCTCCCCCCGCACCAGGGTGTGCTGCGGGATGGCCGCCGGCACCCGGAAGCGGCCGTCGACCAGGAGAACGTCCGGTGGCGGGCCGAGATCGGCCACCGCCAAGGCCATGGCCTCCAGGGAGGCCTTGAGGATATTGACCCGGTCGATGCGGGCCGGGCTCACGACGCCGACGCCGATGCGGGCCCCCGAGGCGGCAAGCTGCACGTAGAGGGCCTCGCGGGCCGCCGGCAGCAGGACCTTGGAGTCCCGGTAGCCGCACGGCGCCAGGCTGGGCAGCACCACACAGGCCGCCACCACCGGGCCGGCCAGGGGACCCCGGCCGGCCTCGTCCACGCCGGCGACCGTGGCATAGCCCTGGGCCAGGAGCTGCCGCTCGTAGCCCAGGCCGTCACCCGGGTCGGTCGCCGGCCACAGGCGCATCCTAGCGCATGCCCTTCTCTTTGATCCGGGCTGCCTTGCCGCGCAGCTCACGCATGTAATAGAGCTTGGCCCGCCGCACCTGACCCTTGGTCACCACCTCCACCTTGTCGATGTGCGGGGTATGGGTGGGAAAGGTCTTCTCGACGCCGACGCCGTGGGAGACCTTGCGCACCGTGAAGCTGGACCCCAGGCTGGCCGGGCTGCGCTTGCGGGTCACCACCCCCTGAAAAACCTGCAGCCGCTCCTTGTCGCCCTCGATGATCCGGACATGGACCTTGACGGTATCCCCCACCGCAAACGCCGGGATGTCGTACCGGCGGTGGTCGCCCTCGATCTTCCTGATGATATCCATGATCGCCCTCTCGAAGTGGGGAGTATGCCCTCCCCGTGGATATGGTTACTGGCCTACGGCCTCGCCCACGGCCTGGCCAACGCTTCCTGGTCCTTGTCGTCTCCCAGCAGTCGATCGAGCACGATGGCGACGGCCGAGCGCACGGACAGGTGGTTGTAGCTGCCGCTGCCCCGGATCGGTGGCAGAAAGCCGTCCACCTGGTCGTCGATCTGGGCCGCCAGCCCCCAGCCGGTGCCGAAGAGGAGCAGAACCGACTCCCCGGCCGCCAGGACCTCGCGCACCTGGCGGTACCCGAAGCGGGGGCCTGGCCGCGGGCCGGCCGCGGTGGCCAGGACCAGGGGCGGCGCGCCCCGGGCCGCCACCAGCTCGGCCCTGACCTCGGCCAGGTCCCGGCGCAGCCGCACCAGGGAAAGGGCCTGACGCCTGAGGCCGTTGGCCGCAGCCCCGGGCCCGGTCAGCCAGTGCGCCAGGATCTCCGCGGCCAGCCGCCGCTGATCGTCCAGGGGCGTCGCCACAAAGAAGGCGCCCACCCCGAAGGTGCAGGCCGCCCGGGCGATATCATGGAGATCCAGGTTGGTGATCGCCGAGGTCACCACTTGGCCATGCCGGTTGTAGACCGGATGGTGCAGGAGCCCCAGATCGATCCCCATGGCAGGCCTCTCCTCCCGAGGCCGCCGCATCTTCCGGCGGCAGCAGGTCAACACCCCGGGCCCGGCATTCCGCCACCAGCCCCTGCCGGCGCAGAAGCCGCCACTGGTCCCGGGAGAAGCGGACCAAGGCCAGAAGGTCCGGCCGCAGCTCCAGGGTGCGGCGCACAGCCGCCACCAGCCGCCAGTCGGCGATGCGGCCGTGATCGCCGGACAGAAGCACCTCCGGCACCGCCAGCCCCCGGAAGACCTGGGGCCGGGTGTACTGGGGATGCTTCAACAGGCCGCAGGTGAAGGTCTCCCGGCTCGCCGACGCCGCGCAGCCCAAAGCCCCGGGCAGCAGGCGCACCACCGAATCCACCAGCACCATGGCGGCCAGCTCCCCGCCGGTGAGGATGTAGTCACCGATGGAGATCTCCTCATCCACGAAGGCCGAGGCGATCCGGTGGTCCACCCCTTCATAGCGGCCGCAGATCATGACCAGATGCTGCCGGCCGGCCAGCTCCGCCGCCTTGGCCTGGGAATACCGCCGGCCCTGAGGGCTGAGAAGCACCACCCAGCCCCGGCCCGCGGCCGCGGCCACCGCCTCCAGAGCGGCCGCGATCGGCTCCGGCTTCATGACCATGCCCTCGCCGCCGCCAAAGGGACGGTCGTCCGTCATGGCGTGGCGGTCCGTGGCAAAGGCGCGGATGTCGTGGAGGACAATCTCCACCTTGCCGTCCCGGACCGCCCGGCGGATGATCCCCTCCTCCAGCGGCGAGGCCAGGAGATTGGGAAAGATGGTCAGGATGTCGATCCGCATGCCGGCCTGGAGGGTCAGTCGTTCATCTCCAGGAGGCCGGGCACCGGGCGGATGACCAGCCGGCCGGCCTCCGGCTCCACAGCCACCAGGAATTCCCGCCGGGCTGGCACCAGGTACTCCCGGCCGCGGCCCTCGATCACCAGCAGGTCCGAGCCGCCGGTGGCCAGAAGGCCCCGCACCGTGCCCAGCCGCCGTCCCTCTTCGGTGAAGGCCGTCAGGCCGACGAGATCCTGCAGGTAGATCTCGTTCGCCGCCAGGGGCGGCCGGTCCGCCTTGCGCACCCAGGCCTCGGCGTTGGTGAAGGCCTCGGCCGCGGTCCGGTCGTCAATGCCAGCCAGCTGCACCAGGGCCTCCCGGCCATGGATCCGGCAGCCCTTGACGCCGTAGGCCCGGGCAGCGCCGCCCGCCGCCGGTGCCAGGAACAGCTGGCGGTAATGGGTCAACGATTGCGGATCGCCGGAATAGGGGAAGAGCCGCAGCTCTCCCTTGATGCCGTGGGGCCGGCCCACCCGCCCCACAGCAACCAGCTCCTCCCCGGCAGCCAGATCAGACACCGGCCGCCGCCTAGTCGACGATCCGGAGCACGGCCTGGCGGTGGGAACGGCTGGCCAGGGTCGCAAGCAGGGTGCGCATGGCATAGGCGGTCCGCCCCTGCTTGCCGATCACCTTGCCCAGGTCCTCCCGGGCCACGGTCAGCTCCACGGCAATGATGCCGCTGTCTTCCTGCCGCTCGGTGACCGATACCGCCTCGGGCCGCTCCACCAGGCCGCGGGCGATGTGGGCCACCAGCTCCCCGAGCATGGCCAGCCGCCTCAGCCGCGGGCTGCCCGGCGGATCAGGCTCGCCACCGTGTCGGTCGGGGTGGCGCCCTTGGCCATCCAGTCCTTGATCTTGTCCTGATCCAAAGATACCGTGGCCGGCTCGGTCAGGGGGTCGTAGGTGCCGACCACATCCAGAAAGCTGCCGTCCCGCCGGGCCTCGGAATTGGCGACAATCACCCGATAAAAGGGTCTCTTCTTGCGGCCCGCGCGGGCCAAACGGATCCGTACCGCCATGGTCTTGCCTGCCTCCAGGGTTTTCGTGGGTCGTGATTGGGGTTTTGTTATCGGGACAGGCCCTTGGGGAGCTTACGCCGCTTCTTGCCGTCCCCGCCGGCCATCATGCCCTTGGCCCGGAAGCGCTTCATGAGCTTGAGCATGTCGGTGTAGCTCTTGAGGACCTTGTTGACATCCTGGACCGTGGTGCCGCTGCCCGAGGCGATGCGCAGCCGGCGGCTGGCATTGACGATGAGGTGGTTGCGGCGCTCCTGCCGGGTCATGGAGCGGATGATCGCCTCCACCCGCACCAGCTCTTTCTGGTCAGGCACCGCGGCCTCCTTGAGCTGCCGCAGCCTGCCCAGACCGGGGATCATGTCCAGCAGCTGATCCACTGGGCCGATCTTCTTGATCTGCTGGATCTGGTCCAGGAAATCCTCCAGGGTGAAGGTGTTCTGGCGCAGCTTCTTGGCCAGGTCCTCGGCCTTGCCCCGGTCCACCACCCGCTCGGCCTTCTCGATGAGGGTGAGGACATCCCCCATGCCCAGGATGCGGGAGGCGACCCGATCCGGATGGAAGACCTCCAGGGCATCCAGGCCCTCGCCGATGCCGACGAACTTGATGGGCCGGTCGGTGACCTTCTTGATGGACAGGGCAGCCCCGCCCCGGGCGTCGCCCTCCATCTTGGTCAGGATGACGCCGGTGATCCCCAGGTCCTGGTTGAACTTGGCAGCCACATTGACCGCGTCCTGGCCAGTCATGGCATCGGCCACGAACAGGATCTCCGCCGGACCGATGGCGTCCTTGATCCGCGCCAGCTCCCCCATCAAGCCCTCGTCGATGTGGAGACGGCCGGCGGTGTCCACCAGGACCACGTCGTGGTTGGCGGCCTTGGCCTCTTCCATGGCCCGGCGGCAGATGACCACCGGATCCTGACTGGTCTGGGAGGGATGCACCGGGACGCCCACGGAATGGGCCAGAACGGTGAGCTGCTCGATGGCTGCCGGCCGGTAGACGTCCGCCGGCACCAGATAGGGCCGCCGGCCACCGGACTTGAGACGGCGGGCCAGCTTGCCGGCGGTGGTGGTCTTGCCGGAGCCCTGCAGCCCCACCAGCAGGATGGGAATCGGCGTGCGGCCGCCCAGGCGCAAGCCCTCGGCCCGGCCGCCCAGGAGCGCGACGAGCTCCTCATGGACGATCTTCACCACCTGCTGGGCCGGGGTGAGGCTGGCCAGCACCTCCTGGCCCTCCGCCCGCTCGCCGATGGTGGCCACGAAATCCTTGACCACCTGCAGATTGACATCCGCCTCCAGGAGGGCCCGCCGTACCTCCCGCAGGGCCTCTTCCATGTTCTCCCCGCTCAGGCGGCCCTGGCCGCGGAGCTTGCGGAAAACATCGTGCAGACGGTCGCTTAAGCTTTCAAACATGGCGCTCTTCCAAACAGGTATCCGGCC